>JAPOWL010000389.1 GCA_026707615.1 Acidobacteriota bacterium
ACTTCGCGGCCCTCGCGCGAGAGTTCTCCGAGGACGAGGGCACGACCGCGAGCGGCGGCGACCTGGGAACGTTCGGGCGCGGACGGATGGTGCCGGAGTTCGAGGCCGCGGCGTTCTCGATGGCTCCCGGCGAAATCTCGGACCCTGTCCAGAGCGCCTTCGGCTACCACGTCATTCTCGTGACCGAGGCGGAGGAGGAGGTCACGGAGCCGTTCGAGGACGTGCGCGAGGCGATCGCCAACATCCTCAAGCAGGAGCGGGCGACGTCCCGCGCCCGCGCGCTGGCCCAGGCGATCGCGGCCGAGGTGTCGACGCCCGACGACCTCGACCGCGCCGCGGCGGCCCGCGGTTACGAGGTGCAGGAGTCGGGATTCGCGGCGCCGGGCGAGCCGATCCTCGGCCTCGGACTGGCCCGCGAGGTCTCCGACCAGGCGTTCCGGATGGAACCGGGGGAGGTGGCCGGACCTGTCCCCTCCCCGTCCGGTCCCGCGTTCGTGACCGTCGTCGCAACGCAGGATCCGTACATTCCACCGCTCGACGAGGTGCGCGACGACGTGCGCGAGAACGTCATCCGCAAGAAGGCGCTGACGCTGGCGCAGGAGCGGGCGGCGGAAGCCTCCCGGGCGCTGGGCGAGGCCGACGACTTTCAGTCCGCTGCCGAGGAGGCCGAGTACGCCGTCGGGTCGAGCGACATGGTCGGCCGCGGGGCGCCGCTGCCCGGGGTGGGCGTCAGCGCCGCCGTGGAGGCGGTTGCGTTCGCGATGGAGCCGGGCACCGTGAGCGAGCCGATCGAGACCGGGGCCACGGTTGCCGTCGTGCACCTCGTCGAGCGCGAGGACGCCTCGGCCGAGGACCTCGATGCGCAGCGGGACCGGTTGCGGGACCAGCTCGTGGCGACCCGCCAGGGCCAGTTCTTCACCGCCTACATGACGCGCGTCAAGGAACGCCTCGCGATCGACGTCGACCTCGCCGCGCTCGAGCGCGCCTTCTCGGCGTGATGCCGGCGGAATCGCCCGGGAAGCTCGACGGCGCTACCGGGCCGCGGGACGGGGCAGCAGCAGCAGCGGTGCGCCCGAAACCAGAAGCTCCGTCGGGCCGAGCAGGGCGGCGGCCTCCCGCACCGCGGGAGACGTGAGCCAGGCGGCGGCCGACGCCAGCGAGACCGACTGCTGCAGTTGCTCCCAGACCGAGCGGCGGCGCGGGAACGGCACCAGCGTCACCTCGCGCTCGGGATCGATGCCGGCCTGCTCCTTGGCCAGCTCGACGGCTCGCCGCAGGCCGCCCAGCTCGTCCACCAGGCCGCGGGCCTTCGCCTGCCGTCCCGTCCATACGCGCCCCTGCGCCACGGCGTGGACCTCGTCGCGGGTCATCCCGCGTCCCTCGGCGACGATCTGCAGAAAGCGCTCGTAGGTTGCGTCGAGCTGGCGCTGGAGCGCCAGTCGGGCGCCGTCCGAGAACGGCGTCGCGGGTGAGAAGAGGTCTGCCTGGGCGCCGTCGCTGACCGCCTCCACGTTCACGCCGAACCGGTCGAGCGCCCCGCCGAGCACGAACTTCCCTCCGAAGGCGCCGATCGATCCGGTCAGGGTGCCCGGCTGGGCGACGATGGCATGGGCGGGCGCGGCGATGTAGTAGCCCCCCGAGGCGGCAAGGTCCGACATCGAGGCGATGACCGGCTTCCGGGCGCGGGCCAGGACCACCTCGCGCCACATGATGTCGGCCGCGACGGCCACGCCGCCGGGACTGTCGATGCGCAGGATGATCGCGGCGATGCCGGGATCGTCCCGCGCCTCGCGCAGCGCCCGGATCCAGGTTTCGGAGCCCACGGTTCGGCCGCCGGTCACCGCCGCCCCGCTCGCGCCGAAGTTGATGGTCCCTTCCGTGAAGACGACACCGAGGGAGGGCCCGCCGCCGATCCCGACGCCGGCCGGGCGGACCTGCCGGTAGCGCGCGAAGTCGACGACCCCCGCGTTGCGCGGGATCGGAAGCCCGTCGAGGAGCTGATCCTCGTAGACCACGGCATCGATCAGCCCCCGGCGCAGCGCGTCCTGCGGCAGGAACGGACCCTCGTCGATGATCGCGCGGACCACCGCCGGATCCATCTCGCGACCGTCCGCGATCCCATCCACGAGCTGCTCGAAGAAGTCGCGGTTCAGCGACGCCGCCATCTCGCGATGCTCCGGCGTGAAGGTGGTCTCGGTATACAGGTTGGACGCGGTCTTGTAGTCGCCGGCCGCCAGCATGTCGGCCTCGATGCCGACCTTGTCGAACGCACCGCGGAGAAAGAGCTCGTAGGAGGCGACGCCGACGAGGTTGAGCGGGCTCGAGGGCGTCAGGAATATCTCGTCGCAGGCGGTCGCCAGGTAGTACGCCTGCCCCTGGCCGAACTCCAGGTACGCGACGATCGGCTTGTCCGACTCGCGGAAGTCGAGCACCGCGTCGCGAATCTCCTGCACCTTGCCCCACAGGCCGGGCTGGACCGACGGCACCAGGACGACCGCGGCGATGCGCTCGTCCGCCTTGGCCTTCCGCAGCGCGGCGACGATGGAGCCCACGGTCTCCCGGCCGCCGAAGAACTGACCGACGAGGTCGTCCGGGGAGCGCTCCGCGAGGGCCGGCGGCAGCCGCAGCCAGAGCACCGAGTCGCGCTCGACGGTCGGGCCGCGCCCCGCAACGAGGAGCGCCGCCGCGAGGCCGAGCATCGACACGAGAGCCGCCGCGAGGACGAAGGTCAGGATGAGGCGTGCGCCGCGGGACAGTGCCACGTTCGATCTCCTTGGAATTGAGGACGGCGGCAATCCGTTGCGCGCCGCCCCGACACCGGCGTTACCGCGAGTATAGGGCGCGCGGCGGCCCGTTCGCGCGCGTCGGACGGCTCGGAGCGCGCCGGCGCCTCTGTTATACTGCCCTGTTCCCCATATCAGTCCGACTGCGGAAGTGGCGGAACTGGCAGACGCGCAAGCCTCAGGAGCTTGTGGGCTTCGGCTCGTGGGGGTTCAAATCCCCCCTTCCGCACCATCCCCTGCGCTCCGCCGCAGAGAGGAGCCTTGATTCCATGGCAGGTCCCACCTTCCGAGCGGTCGCAGCCGCGTGTCTCGCCGTCGTCCTGGTCGGCTCTCCGGCGGCGGCGCAGGACAATCCGGTGGTCGTGATGGACACCAGCATGGGCACCATCGCGATCGAGCTCTTCGAGGACGAGGCGCCGATCAGCGTGGCGAACTTCCTCTCCTACGTCGACGAGGGGCACTACGACGGCGTCATCTTCCACCGCGTCATCCAGGGCTTCATGGTTCAGGGCGGCCGCTTCACGCCGTCGATGAGCCCGCGGCCGACGCGCGCCCCCATCCGCAACGAGGCGGCCAACGGCCTGGACAACGACCGCTACACCGTGGCGATGGCTCGGACGTCGGCGGTCGACAGCGCCACCGACCAGTTCTTCATCAACACGGTCGACAACGAATTCCTGAACCACCAGGTGCGCGACTACGGCTACGCCGTCTTCGGGCGCGTCGTCGACGGCACGGACGTCGTCGACCGCATCGAGGCGACGCCGGTCACCAACTCCGTGCCCAACACCCCGGTCGTCATCGAGTCGGCTCGGCGGCGGTAGCCGCCTGCCGAGCCCGGAGCGGACGATGACGGTCCCGATGCGTCGCTGCGCCTCGCGGCTGGCGCTGGCGGGCATGCTGGTCGGTGCCGCGACCGCGGTGGGCGCGGAGGCGTCCGCGGGCGGACAGTGGTTCCGGGACGGCCAGCGGCTGCCGGACCAACCCTGGAGCAAGTCGGAGGGCGACTTCGGCGCCCTGATCGTCCTCTCCGACGAGCCGGAGGAGTTTCTGGCCCGCTGGTCGCGACCGACCCCCGGCGTATCCATCCGCGCCACCGGTGCCGTGCGACGCGGAGTGCCGCTCGCGCCGTTCATCCTGTTCATCGGGTGCCGGGAGGGCGCCGCCGGGGTCTGTGCCTCGTCGTTCGATCTGGAGGTGCTCAGGCCGGACGGCACGCGCTTCTTCCGCACGGATCGCCTGGAGCTCTGGAGTGGCAAGCCGGCCCCACCGGCCGGGACCCTGGGCCTGTCCATCGGCTACGCCGAGATCGAGATCGGGCCCGACGATCCGCTCGGACGCTACCTCGTGCGGGCCAACGTCCGGGACGAGTTCGCGGGCATCACCCTCCCGCTCGAGCAGACGTTCAACGCGGTGGGCAGCGTGCGTACCGTGATCGGCAGCGGCGCGCCGGGCCTGTCGGACGGCGAAGTCAACAATCCCTACGGCGTGGTGATCGGCCCGGACGGGGCCCTCTACTTCTGCGATCTGGACAACCAGCGCATCCGCCGCCTCGATCTGGCGTCGGGCGAGACCACGACGGTGGCCGGCAACGGCGAGCGCGGCTACGCGGGCGACGGCGGGCCCGCCACCGAGGCGGCGCTCAACATGCCGCACGAGATCCAGTTCGACGCGGCCGGCCACCTCTACATCGTCGAGCGGGACAACCACGCCGTCCGCCGCGTCGACGCCCGTACCGGCGTCATCACCACGGTGGCGGGCACCGGGGTCGCGGGATTCTCGGGCGACGGCGGTCCGGCGGCGGCGGCGCAGCTCAACCGGCCCCACAGCATCGTCTTCGATCCGGAGGGCCGGCTGCTGATCTGCGACATCGGCAACCATCGGATGCGCCGCGTCGACCTGACGACCGGGCGTATCGAGACGTTCGCCGGCACGGGCGAGCGAGCCCCGACCCCGGACGGCGCGCCACTTGCGGGCACGCCGCTCAACGGGCCGCGCGCCATGGCGCTCGATCCGGCGGGCAATCTCTACCTCGCGCTCCGCGAGGGCAACGCCATCTACCGCATCGATCTCGAGCGGGAGACGATTCACCACGTCGCGGGCACGGGCGAGCAGGGCTACACCGGCGACGGCGGGCCGGCGCGGGCGGCGACTCTCGCGGGGCCCAAGGGACTCGCCTACGCGCCGGGCGGGGCCCTCTACGTCGCCGACACGGAGAACCACGTCATCCGGCGCGTCGACCTCGCGACCGGCGTCATCACGACCGCGCTCGGGACCGGCGAGCGCGGCGACGGGCCGGAGCCGGAGCCGCGCCGGTGCCGCATGAACCGCCCGCACGGCATCTGGGTGGACGAGGCCGGCGCGCTCTACGTCGGCGACAGCGAGGCGCACCGCATCCGCGTCCTGCGGTGAGCCGTGCCGGCGCACGGGACGGCGGCCGCCGGCGGCCCGAGCCGGCGCGGGGGCGTAGCGTCCTGTCGGTTGCCGGGGGCGTGCGGCCCGCTCACCGGCCCGGCCCCCGGCCGGACGAAGGATCGTCGGGGGACGGCTCGATCGCGAACGGGACCGCGGCCATCGTGGTGTCCCACAGGATGGCCAGCTTCCCCCCCGTGTCGGTCACGTCCAGGAACAGCCACGTGAGCTGGTCGACCGACCACGGAAGCGTCGTGAGTTCCATCGGCGCCCGTACGACGTCCTTGTCGGGGGTGTAGCCGTAGGAGCCCCAGAGCTCCTCCGTGTTCGTCGGATCGAAGCGTCGTTGCGGCTGCCAGTTCGACACGATCAGCGTCCACTCGTCCGGGGCCAGATCGATGAACATCGAGTAGCCGCCCGGCGGAACCCGAACGCCGCCGACGACGAGCGTCGCCTGGGTCATCAGGTAGGTCGACACGTCCGCCCCGGCCCGCCACACCGGTGCGCCGCGGTTCAGCCACACGCCGTACGTCGAGCCCGAGCCCCAGAGCTCCCGGCCGCGCTTGATCGGCCGCCCGTAGCTCACCTCGATCCACTTGCCGCCGACGTAGTACGGCGTGCGCGCGCCCTCGTAGCGGCCCCCGACCTCGGTCGAGGCGAGGCCGTCGGGGCTCGGCGCGCGTTGCTGGGCACTGACCATTGCACCGGCCGCGATGGCCAGCACCCCGCCGGTCAGGATCGCGTATCTCGTCATCTTCATCGCCGTTCCCCTCATCGCGGTCCCCTTCATCGCCGTCCCCTTCTTCGCCCTCTCTGGTGGAGGCCCCGCAAGTCCGCGATCAGCCCTTCGACGCCGCGGGCGCCCATCCCTCGCCCCAACGGATCTTCCGCGCGGCGCGATAGCGCGCCCCCTCCCGCCGGGTCACCAGCTCTTCGCGCACGCCGGCGACGGTGCACAGCCGCAGCCGGCGGCGCCGCGGCCCGGCGGACGGACGGCGCAGAACACGGCCCGTACAGGGATCCGGCTCCCCGCGGGTCAGAGCCACGTAGGCGTACTTCTCGTCCTCGTAGGCCAGGCGTCCCTCCTTGAGGCGCCGCTGAAGTCTCGATCGGCTCACGCGGACGCCGAAGTGGCACCAGTCGTCGGCGGCGAGCGGACAGGCCCCGCCGTGCGGACAGGGAGCCGCCACGCGCGCGCCGCGTCCGATCAGCCGCTCCCGCACCCGGAGCGCGCGTGCCGCGCCGGCCGGGGTACCCGGCTCGATCACCACGAGCGCTCCCGCCGTCACGTCCCACGCGGCGTCGATCGCCCGGTCGCCGGCCGCGGCGGTCATCTCCCCCAGCACGTACGCCAGCAGCACCAGGTCGTGCGCGCCGGCCTCCCGGGCGCGGCCGACGTCGTGCTCGCGCCAGGTCCGGCGGACGCCCGCTCCCGCCGGACCCGCTCGGAGCAGCCGGCGGCCGAGCTCGGCCATGCCGGGATCGATCTCGACGTGCGTGGCGCGCGTGAGCTCCGGGAACGTCGGCCGAGCCGCCCACAGTCCGGGCGCAGGCCCCGCCCCGAGCTCCAGCAGGCTCTGCGCCCGCAGCGCCGGCGCGCGGCGCCGGAGTTCCGCGAGCACGGCGCGGCTCGCCTCGAACGTCGACGGAAGCCGTGCCGCGACGTAGGCGAGCCGGTCCGCTTGCGAGACGATGGGCCGCACCCCGGCTCCCGTCCGGCGATACGCCGCGCCGAGTCGTGCCGACGCGCGCTCGAGCTCCACCATCGAAGCTCCTTCGAGCAGCCCATCGATCGCGTGGCGGAGGGCCAGGCCCGACGGCTCGTCCGTCTCCTGCATCGTCGTGAGACACTATACGCGGGGGCGGCGTCCATACCGTTGGGCTCCCGCCAGGCGCAGGAGCCGCGCGACGCCGGGCTCCCCACGTCCCCGTGACGAACCTCAGGTGGACACTTCAGCGAGCTCCGCCCATCGACCCCGCGGCGCCGACGATCTCGCCATCGTGCTCACCGGCGGCGGCGCGCGCGCCGCCTACCAGGTCGGCTTCCTCCGGTGGGTCGCCCGGCAGATCCCAGAGGCCCACTTCCCCATCGTCTCCGGTGTCTCCGCCGGCGCCATCAACGCCGCCTTTCTCGCCGCCCACCCAGGTCCGTTGGCGTCCGCGGCCGAGCGGCTGTGCGACCTGTGGAGCCGACTGACGGCCGACCGGGTCTTTCGCACCGACGGGCCGTCGCTGGCCGGTCTCGTCGCGCGCTGGGGGATCCGACTGCTGGCCGGGGGCACGCGGCTGGCGCCGGCGGTGCGGGGCCTCGTCGACACGAGCCCGCTGCGCGACACGCTGGCCGGCGTCTTCGATGCGGATCCCGGCGACGGCGCGATCCCGGGGATCGCCGCCAACGTCGAGGCGGGACGCCTCTGGGCCCTCGCCCTCGTGACCAGCCACTACGGGACGGGCCACTCCGTGGTATGGACCCAGGGCCGGGACCTCCATGAATGGGAACGCGCGGACCGACACAGCCGCAACACCGCTCTGACGCTCGACCACGTGCTCGCGTCCTCCGCGCTGCCGCTCTTCTTCCCCGCCGTGCGGCTGGCGGACGGCTGGCACGGCGACGGGGGGATACGACTCACCGCGCCGTTCTCCCCCGCGTTGCGCCTCGGGGCGAACCGGGTCCTCGCCATCTCGACGCGCTACGTCGCCGCCGGGGCATCCGGCGGCGACGACGCTCCCAACCATCCGCCGCCGATGCAGATCGCCGGCCAACTGCTGAACGCGGTCTTCCTGGACGACCTCGACCGCGATGCGGAGGAGCTGGAGCGGATCAACCTGCTGCTCCACGACGTGGCCCCCGAGAAGCGCCGCGGCATGCGCGAGGTGGAGTTGCTCGTGATCCGCCCGTCGGTCGACCTGTCGCGGCTGGCCGCGGAGTACGAGGCGCACCTGCCGCGCGTCTTCCGGCACCTCGTGCGCGGGCTCGGGTCGCGGGAGATCGCGTCGCCGGACGTGCTGAGCCTGCTGACGTTCGAGCCCGAGTACCTGCGGCGGCTCATCGCGCTCGGAGAGACCGACGCGGCCGCGCGGGCCGATGCGATCCGGGCCCTGTTCCGCGGCGGCCCTCACCGCACGGCGGCGGAAGCGACCCGGGGGCCGATGCGCGACCACACGGAAGCGGAAGGAGGGCACGATGCCCAGGAGCTACGTTGATCTGGAGACGCCGATCGGCACGATGCGCGTCGTGGGGAGCGCCCGCGGGATCGAGCGCGTGGACCTGCCGAGGTCGGCGGCGAGCGAGCCCGATCCCTCGTGGCGGTCGGCCGGGACCGCACCGCCGACGGCGCTGCGGGAGGCGGAGCGGCAACTTGCGGAGTACTTCGAGGGCACGCGCCGCGACTTCGACCTTCCGCTGTCCGCCGAGGGCACCCCGTTCCAGCGGCAGGTCTGGGACGAGCTGCGCCGCATCCCCTACGGCGAGACGATCTCCTACGGCGAGCTCGCGCGGCGTATCGGCAAGCCGACCGCCTCCCGCGCCGTCGGTGCCGCGAACGGCCGCAACCCCATCGCCATCGTGGTCCCGTGTCACCGGGTCATCGGCGCCGACGGCACGCTCATCGGCTACGGCGGCGGCCTGCCGGTCAAGGAGGCGCTCCTCGCGCTCGAGCGGCGAGCGGCTCACCGCTGAAGCTTGCCGTACTCGTCGCACGCCTCCTGCAGCGATGGTGGGGCGCCCTCGTCGAGCCTCTGCGCTTCGTGGCACATCCGGTGCAGTTCCGCCGCCTGGCCGGCGCAGTCCCGCTCGCGCCGCACGCCGTGCTCTACGGCAGGCTCAGCGCGATCCACTGGCCGGGGACGTCGCGGCCGCCGATGGGGACGACGACGTACTGCTTGCCGTCGTGCAGGTAGGTCATCGGAACGCCCGTGGTCCCGGCTTCGAGCTCCATCTCCCAGACGACGTCGCCGGTCCGCTTGTCGTAGGCGCGGAACCACGGCTCGCCGTAGTTGGTCACGATGTCGAGGGGCATCCCGTCCATGACGCGCCCGCCCGCCTCGATGCCGACGTTCGAGCCCTCGCCGATGAAGAGGAGCGTCTTCGTCAGGAGCGGTCCGGGCCGGCCCGGCGTCCCCAGGCGGCCGAGGTTCAGGTCGGCGATGGCGGGATGGTCGTGCGGGCCCCACCCGTTCGGCACCATCCACGCGATCTCGCCGGTGTTGAGGTCGATGGCGGTGATGCGCCCGTAGGGCGGCTTGAAGAGCGGCAGGCCGCGCGGTCCGCCGATCCACTGGCGCCGGCCCTTGATGTAGGCGAGGTTGGTCCGATCCGGGTTGCCCTCGATGATGTCGGCCACGAAGGGAGAGGTAATCGAGGGAACGTAGAGATAACCGGTATCCGGATCGAGCGCCGCGCCCTGGATGTCGGCGCCCCCCTGCGAGCCGGGAAGCTGGATGGTCCCCTGGTTGTCGTTCGGCCCGTCGCCCCGCACCGACGGCGGCGTGAACATGGGGCCGATCGTGTAGCGCTCGACGATCTCGAGAGCCTCGGCGCGCAGCTCCGGCGTGAAGTCGATCAGGTTCTCGACCGTCGCCCCCTGGCGGTCGAAGGCGGGCGGCTTCGTCGGGAAGGGCTGCGTCGGCGACGTCGCCTCTCCCGGGGTTGCGGATTGCGGGACGGGCCGCTCCTCGATCGGCCAGACCGGCTCGCCGGTCACCCGATCGAAGACGAACGCGAAGGCCTGCTTCGTGACCTGCACGACCGCCTGGATGTCCCGCCCGTCGACGGTGATGTCGGCCAGGATCGGCGCGGCCGGGATGTCGTAGTCCCACAGGCCGTGGTGGACGAGCTGGTAGTGCCAGATGCGCTCGCCGGTCTCCGCGTCGACGCAGACGATCGACTGCGAGTAGAGGTTGTCGCCCGGCCGGTGCCCGCCGTACATGTCGTTCGTGGCCGAGGACGTCGGCATGTAGACGTAGCCGAGCTCCTCGTCGGCCGCGAAGAGCGACCAGACCGGCGCGTGCCCGGAGTACTCCCACGAGCCGTCGCCCCAGGTCTCGGTGCCCGGCTCCCCGGCTTGCGGAATGGTGTGGAAGACCCAGCGGAGCTCCCCCGTGCGGACGTCGAAGGCCCGGACGTCGCCGCGGATGGCCTCCTTCGTGAAGAACGTGTCGCCCATCGACTGGCCAACGACGATGACGTCGCGGACCACGGTCGGCGCCCCGCCCCAGCGGTAGCGCGCGCCCTCGGCGAGGCCCGTCTTGAGGTCGACGCGCCCCCCGTCGCCGAAGCTCGCGATGGGTGCGCCGGTGTCGGGGTCGAGCGCGTAGAGCCACTCGCCACGGTGTGCGATGATGCGGCGCTCCGTCCCGTCGGTCCAGTACGCGATGCCCCGGTGGCCCGTCCCGCGGTAGGCGGCGGGGCCGTCTCCGACCGGCTGCTGCACCCAGACCGTCTCCCCGGTAGCCGGATCCCATGCCTCGACCAGGCCGACGGCGTTCGGTGCGTAGACGATGCCGCCGACCATCAGCGGCGTCGTCCGGTTGGCATTGCTGTAGCCGAGATTCGGTGCCGCGGCGAGGATCGACGGATCGACGGTCGGACGCGTCCACGCGACCTGGAGCTCGGCGACGTTGGCCGCGTCGATCTGGTCGAGGGGCGAGTACTTCGTCGCGCCGTTGTCGGCGCCGTAGGCCCGCCACTCGCCTCCGACCGCTCCGTCCTGCGCGTACGCGGGCGTCCCGCCCGACGAGGCGGCAATCGCGAGGGCCAGCGTCAGGGTGCCGGCGAGCATCTTCTGGTGGCGCATCTCTTCATCCCTCCGTCATGGCGCGGCCGGCCGCCGGCAGCGCCGGGACACCCGCGCGAGCCCCCGGCAGCCGCTTGACGATCGCGCTGAAGGTCAGCAGCAGCCGGCCGCCGGCGCTGAGCTGGCCCCGGACGAAGGCCAGCGATCGGGTGCGGCGGGTCACCTCGCCCGTCGCCTCGATCACGTCGCCGGGCTGCCCGGCCGCCACGAACTCGCAGTTGCAGGAGACGGTGACGCACTTCTCGCCCGGCTGATCCCAGACCGCGGTCAGGCAGAGCGCGAAGTCGGCGAACGTCATCAGCATTCCGCCGTGCAGCGTGCCCCCGGTGTTGGCGTGGCGCCCGTCGGACCGGAACGCGAACGAGATGGAATCGCCGTCGACGCGGTACCCCATCGGACCCACGAGATCCTCGAACGGGTCCTCGTAGTCGTAGGGCCGGTAGCCGGGGGGCAGCGTGGGGCTCGCGGGCGGGGCTGACTCCATCGCCAAATGGTAACGAAGAACGCGCGCGGCCGTTCCGTCGCCCCGCCAGGAAGCAGTGCCGCAGAACGTGCCATGGAAGAGCTCGTGCCCGCGCTGACTCCCAACGCGCCGTCAGGGGCGCGCGAGATCGGCGATGCTCTCGGGTCCCGCCAGCCAGTGGTGCGGAGCCTCGCGGGCCAGCTCCTGCCGGGAGAACGGTCCCCAGAGGACGGCGGCGGTCCGGACGCCCGCGGCTCGTCCGGCCCGGATGTCGTGCGGCGAGTCGCCCACGAAGAGCGCCTCCGACGGCCGGGCGCCGAGGCGCTCGAGTGCCGCGAGCACCGGCGCCGGGTGCGGCTTGTGCTCGGCGACGTCGTCGAAACCCACCAGGACGTCGAAGTAGCGGTTCAGGCCGCACCGGTCCAGGCCTCGCCGGGCGAGCGCGTGCGTCTTGCTGGTGACCACGGCAAGGCGGACGCCGGCCCGGTCGAGGGCGGCCAGGCCCCGGTCGATCCCCGCGTAAGCCGCGAGCAGCCGGTCGTGGTGCGCGTCCGTGTAGGCGCGGTAGGTGTCGACCATCCGCGCCGCCTCTTCGTCGTCCCGCGCGAACGCGCGAAGCTGCCCCCGGAGCGGCGTCCCGAACCCGGCCCGCCAGCGCGTCTCGTCGGGAACCGAGCCGAGGTGCGTGCGCATCGTATGGCGGAACGACGCCATGATGAGCCCGATGGAATCGATGAGGGTGCCGTCGAGATCGAAGAGGCAGACGCCGAAGCGCGGAGCGGAGGTCAAGATGCCGGATCATAGCCCGGCGCCGGGCGCGCTCACGCTCCCACGCCGGCCGCGGCGATGCGTCCGGAGATCTCCCGCAGGCGAAGCCACTGCTGGTAGAAGAACGGAAGCAGGATGACCGAGTCGCCGAACTGGAAGACGTACATCACGACGGCGAACACGCTCCCGTACTCGGTGGTCGCCTCCGCCGCCGCGCTCACCGAGAAGACCAGCAGGCCGACCATGAAGAGCCAGACCACCCCGAAGTTGGCCGCCTCGAGGTCGGAGAGCCGGATGTTCCAGCGCATCAGGTCGCGGAGGTGGCGACCGACACGCAGCGCATCTCCGCTGCCCACCGCATCGACCTGGCGCTCGTGCTCGTCGTTGAGACCGCGGTTGTAGCGCGTCGTGAGCCGACTCGTGAGGGCGTAGAGCACCGCGGTCACTACGCCGACGCCCAGGCAGCCGAGAGCGATCGCCGGATTGAGGGCCGACAGGATGAGGAGCGTCCCGACCAGGCCCACCGTGCTGTTGATCAGGTTCGGGAGCGAGTTCTCGAAGAACTCCACCATCTCCCGCAGCATGCCGAGGCGCGCGGTGAGCGTAGACGTGCTGCCCCCGGACTCGCGGAGCACGAGGTCCTCCCCCAGCCGGGCATAGATCCGCGCGTACGCCCGGCTGTCGACGACGCGCCGGGCGATCGCGATGGCCATGGCGACGATGCCGAGTCCGGCGAGCTCGTAGAAGCCCCGGAGCGTGTCGCCGAGGGCCGCGTCGATGGCCCGGCCGAGGGCCAGCGGGAACAGCGTCCAGGCCGCCGCCTCGAGGACGACCAGCGTCAGGGTGAGCGCGAAGCGGCCGGCGAAGCGTCTGAGCAGCGCGAGCAACGGCAGTACCCCGTAGGTGACCTACGCGACGCGAAGTCCGCGAGTTTCAACCCGGCACGCGCCGCCCGGGTTACAGGCCGAGGAACAGCACCGCGGCACCGCTCGCCGCGACGACGAGCCCCGCCGCGACATCGGCGTGACGGCTGATGCGGGCCGCGCCCAGCAGCTCGATGCCGCGGTGACCGGCGGCCACCGCGGCCAGCATGACGCCCACCGTCAGCACCCCGAAGACCGCGACCACGGCCCCGAGGGTGAGCCAGTCGCGGGCCATGCCGGGCACGACCATCAGCGGGATGAGCGGCTCGCACGGGCCGAGCGCGAAGACGACGAAGAGCGCCCAGGGCGTGGCGCGGGCGGCGGCGGTAGCGTCGGCGTCCCGCAGCGGTCGATCGGCCGCTCGCAGCCTCCGGAGGACGGCCCACGCGGCATAGGCGAGGCCGAAGCCGATGAGCAGCGCGGCGGCCCACTGGCCGCGCGCGGACTCGAGCCACAGCAGGGCGTCGGTCGCGATGCCGAGGCCGACCCCCACCGCCCCGATGAGGACGGACGACAGGACATGCCCACCGCCGCAGACCGCGGTGACGATCAGCGTGCGACGCAGCGACCAGCCCCGGGCGCGGCCCAGGGCGACGAACGGAAGGGAGTGGTCGACGCCGAACAACGCGTGGACGACGGCCAGCGTGGCGGTGGTGCCGAGCAGGACGGTAGCGGTCGGAAGCGGATCGGGCATCGGGGGAGGTGCGTGTCGACGACGTGGAAACCGGGTGTGTGGCGCTACACTACAGTGAAGGGCGCAGACGAGTTGAGAACCTGCGCCGTTGGACGCACGGTGTGGGAGCTTCGCCCGCGCAGGCGCCCAGCGCGACCGTCGGGGCGCGCAACCGTTCCATTATGACGCGATGGCTACCCTGGACGACAAGATCTCTCGCCTGCGGCGCACGCTCGGTGACCTCCGAGAGGTAGTGGTCTGCTTCTCGGGCGGCGTCGATTCGGGCTATCTGCTCGCGGAGGCGACCGGGGTGCTGGGCGACCGCGCCGTGGCCCTGACCGCCGTCTCCCCCAGCCTCGCCCCCGAAGAAGGGGCGGCCGCCGCCCGGCTCGCGTCCGGTCTCGGGGCCCGCCACATGCTGGTCGACACCGCCGAGGTCGACGACCCGCGCTATGCGGCCAATCCGATCAACCGCTGCTACTTCTGCAAGGTGGAGGTGTACGGGCGGGCGGTGCAGGAGGCCGGGCGGCTCGGAATCGCCCACGTGGTCGACGGCTTCAACGTCGACGACCGCGCGGACGTGCGGCCCGGACGGCAGGCGGCGAAGGAGCGCGGCGTCCGCTCGCCGCTCGACGAGGCGGGGTTCACCAAGGCCGACGTCCGCGAGGCGGCGCGGCGAGTCGGGCTTCCGGTCTGGGACAAGCCGGCGCTCGCGTGCCTGTCGAGCCGCTTCCCGTACGGCACCGCCATCACGCCGGAACGACTGACCCGCGTGGCCGCCTGCGAGCGCGTGCTGCGCGAACGGGGCTTCACCGTCTGCCGCGTGCGATACTTCGATCGCCTCGCGCGCATCGAGGTGGCGCCCGGCGAGGTCCACCGCTTCGACGACGCGGGGTTCCTGGCCGACGTCGCCGCCCGCTTTCGGGACGCCGGCTTCGAGGAGGTCGAGGTGGACCCCGACGGCTATCGCCGAGGCGCCCTGAACGAGCTGGCGCGTCCCTGACGCAGACTCCTGGCCCGCCGTTCGTCGCCGCGACCGCAAGGTCGCGCCGCGGCCTCCGTTCGGCGCCCAACCCAATCCTTCAGGAGTCCGCGCCGTTCCGCGGCGCAGACTCCTGGCCTCACCCGCGCCGCGTCAGTCGGTCTCGGGCCGCTCGGTCCGCCGCACGATGTCGAAGAACGAGTAGAGCTTGGAGATCATGCCGCGGTCGGCGTTGATGAACGCGGAGTGATCGCCGCCCTCGATCTCGATGTACACGTGCTCCATGCCGAGCTCCCGCATCCGCGCCACCCATTCGCGCGTGCGCGTGACCGGCACGGCCCGGTCCTGATCGCCCTGCAGCACGAGGATCGGCAGGTGACGGAAGGAGGTGAGCTGATCTGGGCTCACCCCGGGCGCGGGCGCGGCCACCGCCAGCGCCGCCCAGACGTGCGGGAACTTCGCGGCCAGATGGTACGTGCCGGCCCCGCCCATCGAGTGTCCCCAGAGATAGATCCGGTCGGGGTCGACGTTGAACTCCTCCGTCACCATTCGCAGCACGTTCATCACGTCCTGCTCCGAGAGCGCGCCGAGGTTGGCGGGCAGGGTCTCGGGGTCGTCGTCGGCGCCGCGCAGCGTCGGGATGCCGGGCCCCCGGCTGCCGTACCAGGCGCGCGGGTGGTACCCCTTCGGCGTCACCAGGAGGTAGCCGTCGCGCTCGGCCATGTCGACGTAGCCGTCGTAGCTCATGATCCAGTCGTAGGGCCGGCCGAACCCATGGAGTCCGACGATGACCGGCCAGGCCCGGGACGGTTCGTAGCTCGACGGGACGAACAGCGCGTACGGCACCTCGACGCCCGTCTCCTCGAACAGGTAGGTGCGGGTCTCGAGCCGCGGATCGGCCGCGACGGTGCTCCCGGGCTCCTGCGCCCCCGCGCCCGCTGCACCCGACAGCGACAGCGCTGCCGACACCATGACGATGGTGGTCAGTCGATGTCTCCGCATCTCGTCTCCTCCTCGCGTCCGCGGCCCCGGTGCGCACCGGGGCCCGCCCTGGTTCCCGTGCGTCAGCCGCCCGACACGGCCCGGAACATCTCGCCGACCGGCGCCACCCGCGCCCGGTCGGGGTCGATCGCCAGCTCGAATCCTTCGATCAGCGCGTCCTCGACGCGGATCGCCTCCGGCACCTCGGTGTTGTAGGTCGGCGGCGAAGGCTCGTTGGCGAGCAGCCGGTCGCGGAACGCGGCGGCGTCGCGGGTGACGATGCCGACGGCGAGGTTCTCGTACTGCAGGTGCTTCCGGATGGCTGCATTGACGTCCTCGACGGCGAGCGCATCGAGCCGCCTCCGGATCTCGTCGATGAAGTAGCCCCCGCCGTAGACGGCCGAGTCCATGTGGTAGCCGAGCCGGCGGCTGGTCGTCTGCACGTAGAGCCTCGAGTAGTTCAGCAGGAACTCGCGCGTGGCCTCGAACGCCTCCGGCGTCATTCCGTCGTCGACCAGAACGTGCAGCTCGCGGATCGCCTGGCGCAGGGCGAAGTGCGCGTTGTGGTGCGGGACGGGCCGGATCCAGATGCTGAAGAACTGCTGCCGGCGCGGGATGTTCGGGACCGGCAGCCGCGAGCCGCCGTCCTGGATGAAGCTCTCGATGTACGAGTAGTCGCCGTAGTTGAGCCCCCGCTGGCCGCGCATCTTGTTCATCAGCAGGCCGTTGAACGTGCGGTGCTCGCCGAAGTAGGAGTTGGCCACCATCAGGGCGTAGAAGTCGTCGTCACCGCGCGTCACCTGGATCGGAAAGCCGATGGAGATGGCGGTCGCGATGGCGTCCTTGTCGACCAGCAGCAGCTCGACGCCGTCGAGCGGGCGCGGTGCCGGCAGCGACGCGCGCTCCGCCCCGCCCTCCGGCAGGCGATCGAGCAGCTCCCGCTCGACCCGCTCGGCGAAGCCGTCCGGGTAGCCGCCGGCGATGCCGACGAGGGCCCTGTCGCGCGTGTAGTGCGCACGGTGGAACGCCCGCACGTCGTCGATCGTGATCGCCGCCAGTCCGTCTTCCGTCCCCATCGCCGGCGCCTCGTAGGGATGCCCGGCGTAGAGCAGCGCGTTCAGCGTCTCCTTGCCGAGCTCCTCGTCGTTGCCGCCCCGGAGGCTCGAGACGAGGCTGTTGGTCAGGAAGTCCCGGTTGCGCGCGAAATCGGCCGCGTCGAAGCGGGGGGCGACGACGAGGTCGCGCACGATGGCGAAGAAGGGATCGAGGTGGTCGCGGTGCACCTCGCCGACGAGCACCGTCATCTCCTTGTCGAACTGGGCCCGGATCGACGCCGACCAGGGGTACAGCGCCTCGGTGATCGCCTCGAAGCTC
>JAPOWL010000516.1 GCA_026707615.1 Acidobacteriota bacterium
TGGGACGGTGGGGGCTGGGGCCGACCCGGAGCCTGCGACGGGTTGGCGGCGCTAGTCGTCGACGAGCTCGGTGTCGGGGAACTGCGCGTACCAGCCGAACCAGAAGGCGCGCTGGGCGGCGACGCGCGCCCGCCGGACCTCCGGGTCGCCGTCGAGCACGAGGGCGGCTTCGGTGATCCGCCACGCGCGCCCCGCGTCGTCGGCCACCCGGTCGTCGTCGAGGTGCCGCACGAAGCGCACGTCCCCGGCGTCGTAGACCCGGTTGGCGCCCCCCGGGCTCGTGACGATCACCAGGTTGCGGCCCGCGAACGCGTGGTGCAGCACGCGCTCCCGGGCGAGCCGCCGCGCGGCTATCGCCAGCGGACGCAGGCGGCCGTCCGCGGCGGGGTCGGCGAGGCGCAGGACCAGCACCTCGTCCTTGTTGGCCAGGCGGCCGTCGACGTTGGAGACGCGGAACATCAGCTCGTCGGTCCCGAAGTAGGTGCGGTAGGCGGCGCCCTCCGAGTAGTCGCGGCGATGGCCGGTGTCGAGCGACAGGACGGTCGTCTCCGGGTGGCGCCGCCGCCACTCGCCCCAGGTGGTCGTGACCACCGCGCGCGGGGTCAGTCGCAGCCCGCTGCCGGCGAGCGCGCCGACCACCGGCACCCCCTCGAACGTGTTCCACAGGCTGCGCGTCTCGGCATCGAACATCAGCTTGTTCGAGCGGTAGAGGAGCCCGCTGGTCCCGAAGGTCAGGTGCCGGCCGTCCACGACGCTCTCGAAGGGGATCACGGTGCCGCACAGCGTGCAGTAGACGACGGTCAGCTCCACGCCGCCCACCCGGTCGAGGGCCATCTCGTGCCACGCGAGGATGCGCTTCGGATAGGCGCGGGCCTCGCCGCCGAAGGCGATGCCGAACACGACGTGGTCGTCGGCCAGGTAGTCGGCGGCGCCGGCCTCGAGGTGGGCGGGATACTCCAGCGGCGGGATCCCGTTCACGGCCACGCCCCCCCATTCGATCTCGTCGAGCCGGATGTCGGACCGCACCCCGCGGGGGAAGAAGTCGGCGAAGCGCGGATCGATCTGCGCGTACCACTGCCCCTTGAAGTAGCCGTAGTCCGGGTGCGGGTCGTAGGGCTGGTCCCAGATCCAGTCGTGCCAGCGCGCCAGGTCGGGACCGAAGGGTTGCCCGGTCTGCGCGCCGAGGAAGCTCACCATCCGGAAGAAGCGCAGGAAGCGCTGGCTCGGCGGGCGGACCAGCCAGGCCACGTCCCAGAGGATGCCGGCGTAGCCGTCCCGCCAGCGCGCGGCTATCTGCCCGAGCGCCAGCTCGGCCTGCGCGTCGTCGGCCGCGCCGGCCTCCAGGAACCGGCGGATGTCGGGATGCCCGCTCCGGTCGGGCGGCTGGGCGAGCGCGGGTCCGGCCGCAACGGCAGCCAGCACGCCGGCCAGCACGGCGACGCCGACGCCGGCGAGTGACGGCGCGAGTGCCCTTCTCGTCATGGGGCAGTCTACCCCTGCGGCGTGTCGCGGGCCCGCAGAGCTGCCGGAGCCGGTTACACCGGCCGTGCCGCGGTGGATCCGGCCCGCACGCGCACCTCGACGTGGAGCCGCGAGGTCGCATCGCCGCGGAAGGTGCCGGTGATGGGGGCGGCGTCCCGCGGCTCGGGGGCCGCGGCCACCGTCACGTGCCGATCCGCCACCGCCACGCCGTAGCTGGGATCGTACGCGCGCCAGCCGCCGCCGACGAGGTAGACCTCCGCCCAGGCGTGCAGGTCGTTCGGGCTTGCGCTGTCCGTGTGCGCGTAGCCGCTGACGAAGCGCGCGGCAAGCCCCATCGTGCGGCAGCAGTCGATGAACAGCACGGCGAGGTCGCGGCACGCCCCGCGCCGGCGCGCCACCGTCTCGTGCGGGGCCAGGGGCGGCCCGTCCTGGCGCCGCTCGAGCGCGAACCGCTCGTGCAGCCGCCGCGCCAGGTCGAGCGGGAAGGCGAGCGGGTTGCGCGACGACTCGCGAGCCACGTCCAGCGCCAGCTCCCGCACCGCCGCGTGCGCCGCGTCGGGCGCCGATCGGCAGGGGCGCAGCCGGTGCGCGAGGTCGGGGGCGTACGCGTACGGCAACGACCGGCCGGCGTCGACGGCCAGGAAGCGGAACGGGTCGGTGTTCAGCGTCTCGACCCTGGCGTGCGTTCGCACGGCGAGCGTGGCCGTGAGGCCCTCGAACCAGGCGTGCGTCACCACGTTGCCGTCGAGGTCGAGGTTCTCGGCGCGCACCGCGGGCGCGGGCTCGATGTCGAGTCCGAAGTCGACGAGCCGCGCCGCCGCCCCGGCGCGCGGGTGGAGGCGGATGACGTGCGGTTCCAGGAAGACCGGGGCGTCGAAGGTGTAGGTCGTGCGGT
>JAPOWL010000240.1 GCA_026707615.1 Acidobacteriota bacterium
GCCGCACGACGCGAGCCTGTACGACGTTGGTATAGCAATCCCACCCGCGTTGGCGGGAGAGCAGTCGCTCGTCTTCCCTGGCGTGCCGGTCACCGCAAGCCAGCTCCTCGAGTCCCAAGGCATCCATGCGCTGGTCGGCAGAGACGTCCTCGCCCGTTGCGTCTTGATCTGGAACGGAGCGTACGGGCAGTTCACGCTCTGCTTCTGACCTTGGCAACCTATCGCTTCCGGGGCGATCCGCCTCTGCCGCACACAGCGGCAAGGCGCGTGCACGTGCGTGATCGGGTGAAGAACCGTGAGTGCACCGGCTCCTCAGGGATGAACGGGCGCCTTCGTGAGGATCGAGGTCACCGAGCAACGGCGTCTTGAGCCCAACCGAACGAGTCCGGTCGTCCGCCGAGCTCTGCGACTCTGTCTCACCCTGGCGTTACTTGTCGGCCTGTCGCCGCTTGCAGCGTCGGACACCGCTGCGGTCGGCGCGGAACGCGCTGCTGCGACGGCGACGGCGCTTCCTCGACATCAGCAGGCGGAGACGACTCGGTCCACGGGGGCGAGTGCTCCGGACAGCCAGGACGTGCAGAGCGAACCGGCGGAGCAGCCGCCTCCGGATTCGCCCGACGCCCAGCAGGCGCCGGAACAACCTCCCGAGCCCCTGCAGTTCGAGGAGGACGTGGTGGTGGTCGTCGGGAGCCGGGCGCCGCCGCGGTCGGTCACCGAGTCGATGGCGCCGATCGACGCCATTCCGTTCGAGGAGCTCGCCAGCCAGGGGGAGACCGACGTCGGGGACCAGTTGCGGGCGATCGTCCCTTCCTACAACGTCAACCCGCAGCCGGTGGGGGACGCGGCGCGGATCATCCGGCCCGCGAACCTGCGCGGGCTGGCGCCGGACCACACGCTGGTGCTGGTCAACGGGAAGCGCCGCCATCGGGGCGCGGTCATCACCTGGATCGGGAACGGCGTGTCGGACGGGGCGCAGGGACCGGACATCTCGACCATTCCCGCCATCGCGCTGCGGCGGGTGGAGGTGCTGCGCGACGGCGCCTCGGCGCAGTACGGCTCCGATGCCATCGCCGGGGTGCTGAACTTTCTGCTGAAGGACGCGCCGTCGGGCGGCAGCCTCGAGCTCCACAGCGGCGGTTACGGCGCCGGCGACGGCGGCGCCTACACCGTGAGCGGCAACGTCGGCCTGCCCCTCGGACGGACCGGGTTCGCCAACCTCAGCCTCGAGTACGGCAACAGCGCGCCCACCAGCCGCAGCGTGCAGCGTGACGACGCGGCGCGCCTCGTCGCGGCCGGCAACACCACGGTCGCCGACCCGGCCCAGATCTCCGGGGCCCCGCGCATCGAGGACAACCTCAAGCTCTGGGGCAACTTCGGCCACCTGTTCCCGAACGGCGTGCAGGCCTACGGCCACGCCAACTACGCCAGCCGCACGGTGACCGGCGGCTTCTTCTTCCGGAACCCGAACACGCGGGCCGCGGTGTTCAGCGGGGACCGGGGACGGAGCCTGCTGATCGGCGACGCGCTCGACGCGGCGGACGGCGTCGTCGACGGCTCGGCCGGCTGTCCGGCGGTGCCCATCGCGGACGACCGGCCCGATGCCGACGCCCTCGCGCGGGTCGCCGCGGACCCGAACTGCTTCTCGTTCCAGGATCGCTTCCCGGGCGGGTTCACGCCTCAGTTCGGCGGCGATGTGCTGGACGTCTCGGTGGCGGGTGGGCTGCGCGGGCAGCTTCCGGGCGGCGCGCTCTGGGACGCGAGCGTCAGCGCGGGGTCCAGCGAAGCCGACTTCTTCATCTTCGACACCGTCAACGCGTCGCTCGGCCCGGCCACGCCGACCGAGTTCGATCCCGGCCTCTACCGGCAGGACGAGGTGGGCGCGAACCTCGACGTCAGCTACGCCCTGACGGACCAGGCCAACGTCGCCGGCGGTGTCGAGTGGCGCGACGAGCGCTTCACGATCGGCCTCGGCGAGCCGGCCTCCTGGCAGATCGGTCCGTACGCGGCGCAGGGCTTCAGCGCGGGATCGAACGGCTTCCCCGGCTTCAGCCCGATCGCGGCCGGCGCGTGGAGCCGCGCCCACGTGGCCGCCTACGGCGACGTCGAGGTGCGCGGCGCGGACGATGCGTGGACCGCGGGCGGTGCGCTTCGCCTGGAGGACTACGAGGACTTCGGGGCCACGCTGAACGGCAAGCTGTCCAGCCGCTATCGGCTGAGCGGCGCCGCGGCGCTCCGCGCCGGCATCAGCAGCGGCTTCCGCGCCCCCACGCCGGGCCAGCAGAACGCGTTCAACGTCTCGACCGAGTGGGACCGCGAGCTGATGGACCTCGTGAACAACGGGACCATCCCGTCGACGTCGGCCGTGGCCCGCCTGCGGGGCGGAGTGCCGCTTCAGCCGGAGCGGTCGGTCAACCACTCGGCCGGCGCCGTCATCGACGCAGGACCGTTCAGCCTGACCGCCGACTACTTCCGCATCCGCCTGTCGGACCGGCTCGCGCTGACGCAGCTCTTCGCGCTGAGCCCGACCGAGGTGGAGCGACTCATCGCCGAGGGCGTGACGAGCGCGCGCAACCTGCAGAACTTCCGCTTCTTCACGAATCACTTCGAGACGCTGACGCAGGGCCTCGACCTGGTCGCCACCTACACGCCGCCGGCGCTCGGGGGCCGGACCCGGCTCGGGTTCCTGTTCAACCGGACCGCCACCCGCGTCACGCGCTTCGATCCCGAGGTGCTCGACGACGTCCGGATCCGCGAGCTGCAGGAGGCGATTCCGGGCATGCGCTGGAACGCGACCGTCCGCCAGGCCGCCGGCCGCTGGCGGCTGCTGGGCCGGGTGAGCTACTACGACGACTGGTTCGACTCCCGCGACTTCTACGCCTACCACGGCGACACGGTGCTCGACCTGGAAGCCGAGTATCCGCTCGGACCGTCGGTGACGCTGGTCTTCGCCCTGGGCCGCGACCCGGAAGAGAACCCGCACGCCGGCGTCCGCGGCAACCGCTACAGCGTCAACACGCCGTTCGGCATGAACGGGGGCTTCTACTACGTGCGGATCCGGCGGGACTGGGGCGGATAGCAGACTGCGCCGCAGGACGTGCAACCTCCGCCCGTCGCCCGTCGGCGCCGTCGCAATCGGCGACGGGGAGATGGGAAACTGTGCCGCGGGACGTGCGAACGGCAGGGAGTCTCGGGCACCGCGCAGAATCCCAACGCGCCCGTCAGGGCGTGGGTCAGCGAGCGGCGAGCGACTCGATCAGCGCCACGCCGCCCAGGCGGTCCATCTGGTTGCGGATCCAGCGCTGGCGGGCGCGGACGTAGCGGGACGGCCGGTCGGCGCGCAGCCGGGCGGGGTTCGGGAGGACGGCCGCGAGCCGCGCCGCCTCGTCGGCACCGAGCTCCGCCGGACGCTTGCCGAAGAAGCGCTCGCTGGCCGCCGTGACGCCGAAAAGGCCGTCCCCGAACTCCGCGATGTTCAGGTAGACCTCCAGGATGCGCCGCTTGCTCCAGCACAGCTCCAGGAGCACGGTGAGCGCGGCTTCGAGCCCCTTGCGGATCGCGCTGCGACCGGGCCAGAGGAAGAGATTCTTGACCGTCTGCTGCGAGATGGTGCTCGCGCCGCGCAGCCGCTCGCCCTGCATGGCGTCGTCGAGCGCCGCCCGGATGGCGTCGACGTCGAACCCGTGGTGCTCGGGGAAGCGCTGGTCCTCGGCCGCAATCACGGCGAGTCCGGCGAAGGGCGCGATATCGTCCCAGGCGGTCCAGCGGTAGCCGGTCCCGGTCCAGCCGGGTGCCTCGGCGTGCGCCTGGGCGCTCTGCACCATGAACGCGGTGGTCGGCGGCGGGACCCAGCGCAGCAGCAGGATGGCGATGAGCGGCACCCCGAGGCTCAGCGCGCCGGCGGCGAGGCCGATCCGGCGCAGGTGCTGCGCCCACGACCGTCTCGGCCTGCGGCCGGTGCGCCGGCGGCGCCGCCAGCGCCGCCCGCTGCTGCCGGTGCCCGTCCCCGCCCCTTCGCGCGGCCGCTGTCTCCTCATTCCGCCAGGCTCTCCAGGCCGCCCTGCATCTCCCGGTGCAACTGGCCGAGCGTCCACAGGCTGCCGCTCAGCGGTTCGAACGCGTCGATGAACTCCGCCGGCGTCATCGCCTGGAACGACGCTCGCCGGGCGGCGATCCGGCCGTACTCCTCGACCACCTGGCTCCGCACGTCCGCGTAGCCCTCGTACAGCTCGTAGACGCGGGAGACGTGGATCACCCAGTCGTAGTCGAAGTACGGCGCGGCCTGGCTGCCCTGCGCCGCACGCCACGCCGCGGTGGACGTGCGGGGCATGCGGACGCCGAGGTTCAGTTCCTCGTGCAGCTCGACGCTGCCGCCCCGCGCCGCCTGCAGCAGCTCGTCGAGCTCCGCCGCGAGCGCGTCCAGGGCGGGCCCCACGGTCCGGAACTCCTGCAGATTCTCGGCGATCTCCGTCTCGACCGCCTCGCGGGCGACGGCCGCGAACTGGCGGAGTTGACGCTCGTCGCGCCACTCCTCGACGCCGAAGGCCGCGAAGACGGCGAACACGACCATCACTGCCTCGACCGCGATCTCCGGGAGCTTCCGGCGCAGAGTCACGTTTCCGTCGCTCATGCCGCTCTCGCTCCTGTTATCGGACGGCCGCCTCGTCGGTCGCACATTCGTGACGCGGCATCGGGATCGTCGTCTGCCGGACCACCGGCGACGCCCGAGAAGGTGCCGCCGCCGACTCGCGCTGCAAATCCTTCGATTGGATCGTAGAACTTGCAGGATGTGGGTGGGCCGTCAGATCGAGCCGCTCCTGCGGGCAGCGGGCGCAGACGCGCCCGGTCGTCGTCCTGACCCGTGCCGACAGACCGGCGCGGGGGCTGGGAGTTCCACTTTTGGGGTGACCGCACACGCGAGGCCGATCACGAGCCGCCCGCCATGGGCCTGTCGGTGTCCGATGCCATACGCCTGATGTTGCTCCGGGTGGCGGACGAGAGGTGTCACCCGCCGCTGCGCGCCGCCGCCAGCCGAGCCACGAACGCCCCGTGGTCCGGCGACCCGATGCCCTTCTGCACCTCCGCCAGCGCGCCGGCCAGATCGCCCTTCAGCAACGCGCCGGCGGCGAGCCGCAGTCCGGGGAAGACGCGGCTGTGGACGACGCCTGCGTCGTCCGCCGGCAGAACGCGGTACTCGCCGGCGGCGAGCTCGAACCAGTCGATCTGCCGCTCGTGAGTCCGCCAGACGACGTACTCCTGCACGCCGTTGCGCCGATAGGCGCGCAGCTTGTCGTGCAGGTCGATGGACGCACTGCTGGCCGCCACTTCCACGACCAGATCGGGAGCGCCTTCGATGTACTCGTCGTCGCTCACCTGCGAACGGCCGCCCGCTTCCGACTCGAGGCGCAGGAGGACGTCGGGCTGCGGCTCGTTGTCAAGGTCGAGCCGGACCGTCGCGTTGTCGCAGCCGCGGATCCCTGGGGTGGACGCCGCATACACGAGCAGCACCGTCTTGGATCATGGCGTGCGGGCCGGCGTGCGCCGTGCTGACGGGCGAAGGCATGTAGACGACACCCTCGATGAGCTGCGCCTTCTTGAGATCCGGCCGTGCAGCGTAACGGCGCTCGAACTCACACCGCGTGAGCCGGTCGCCGTTCTCCAGCGCTGGGGCCGGCGTGCCCACGGGGGGGCCTGGTGCGGCGCGGGGCGTCCCGGGGGCCGGCGAGACGCTGGGCTCTGCCATCGCGGACTGCACTCCTCAGCTTGAAGTGACGATCCTCATCATCGCTCCAGTCGAACAGCAAACGCCACCCAAGACCTCGTCGGCCGGGGCGAGCGCTGGCGGGCACGGGTGTCGCCGCGGCTCGCATCTGCAGCGAGGACGCCCGGGACCTGGTCGATGGGTGCAAGCGCGTGGCAGGGGCAGGATGGACGGCGCCCGCCCTCCCTTCGGCTACTCCGAGTACGTAATCCGGTAGATCGCCCCGGCGGTGTCGTCGCTGACGAGGAGCGCCCCGTCCGGCATCACCTGCACGTCGACCGGGCGGCCCCACCAGGTGTTGTCGGCCTCGAGCCAGCCCTCGGCGAAGACCTGGTAGTCGGTCACGCGGTCGCCGTCGAGGGTCGCCACCGTCAGCCGGTAGCCGGTGTGGCCCGCTTCAGGCGTGCGGTTCCACGAGCCGTGCTCGGCGATGAAGATGCGGTGCCGGTAGTCGGCCGGGAACATTCCGCCGGTGTAGAAGCGCATGCCGAGCGAGGCGACGTGCGGGCCGAGGGTGCGCGCCGGCAGGCGGAAGTCGCTGCAGGGGCGGGTGCTGAACTCGGGGTCCGGAATGTCGCCCTGGTGGCAGTGGGGGAAACCGAAGTGGAACCCGGGCTCGGGCGCGTGGTTCAGCGTGTCGAAGGGCTGCCCGTCGCCCATCCAGTCGCGGCCGTTGTTGGTGAACCAGAGCTCGTCCGTCTCCGGGTGCCAGGCGAAGCCGACCGTGTTGCGCACCCCGTGCGCGTAGATCTGCACGTCGGAGCCGTCCGGGTTCATGCTGGTGATGGTGGCGTAGATCGGTGTCGTTTCCTGGTGGTCGCACACGTTGCAGGGCGCGCCGACGGGCACGTAGAGCCGCCCGTCGGGACCGAACGCGATGAACTTCCAGCCGTGGGCCCGATCCGACGGGAACCCGTCGTTCACCACGACCGGCTCGGGCGGGGTCGTCAGGTTGGCCTCGATGTCGTCGTAGCGCAGCACGCGGTTGACCTCGGCCACGTAGAGGGCGCCGTCGCGGAAAGCCACCCCGTTCGGCATGTTGAGGCCGGTGTCCAGCGTCAGTACCCGGTCCGCCTTCTGGTCGCCGTCGTCGTCCCGCACGGCGTAGACGTTCCCCGCCCGGCGCGTGCTGACGAAGAGCGTGCCGCCCGGGCTGAGCGACATCTGCCGCGCGTTCGGCACGTCGGCCGCGTAGACCTCGATCGAGAACCCGGGGGGCAGCGTCAACTTGCCGATGGGCGGCGCGGCCTCGTCCTGCGCGGCCGCGGGGGCGACGACCGTCGCGGCGAGCGCGAGTGAGAGCATTGCAGGAGCCAGGAGTCGGGTTCTCATCGTGTCCTCGGGTACGCCTCACGGGCGCGGTGCATTGCGCGAGCTTGAAGCCCTGTCGTTGACGTCTGGTGAGAAGTCCGGGGGACGTTCCGGCTCCCGGCGGAGACTTCAGTAACGGAAGAGATACTGGATCTTCGTGAAGATGGCGCGGTTCGTCCGCTGCATCGTCAGCAGCGTCGGGAAGAGCTGCTCGTCGAGGCCGTCGCCGTTGATGTCGCCGTACAGCCGGTCGGCCTGCTGGTAGTGGTCGTCGTAGCCGACGTAGAAGGCGGTGCCGGCGTCCACGCGGTAGGTGAACAGCCAGTTCAGGGCGAACTTCCGGTCGAACGTGTTGTACTCGGAGATGTTGCGGAGCAGCAGCCGGTCGGTGAACTGGTAGGTGCTCAGGGCGCGCAGGATCTTGACGTCGAAGATGGGCTCGGCGCCGCCGCTGCGCAGGTCGATGAAGTCGCTCACGCTGAGGTTCAACTCGGACTGGAAGCGCGAGGCCGGCCGCACGGAGGCGAAGAAGCTGCCGCTGCCCCCCTGGCCGAGGTACGGGTTCTCCTGGTACTTCACCTCGTCGCCGCGCCGGTAGTAGCCGCCGAACGACAGGCGCCGGCTCGTGTTGACCTGCCCCCCGATCGACACCGCCCGCTTGTGGAAGTCGATGCCGAGGTAGTGCTCCATCTCGTCGCGCAGCTCGACGTTCATGCTGATGTTGCGCGCGAAGGTGGCGTTGAAGCCGGCGCGCCAGTCCTCGTCCTGCAGCAGGCCGTCGAAGCTGTGGTTCCGGGAGTAGCCGATGCTCGGCCCCCAGTTGAGCACCCAGCTCTCGGGCCAGACCGTGTAGCCGATGCGGCTGAACACCTGCTGCATGTCGGTGCGGCGGACGAAGCCGACGTCGTGCCGGAAGTCGGGCGACAGGGAGTAGGCGGACACCCATCCGCTCCAGTGGCGGCTGTTCAACCGGTAGTTCATGTCGAACATCTGACCCTGCCGCTGGATGCCGTCCAGGTCGCGGTGGTCGGTCTGGACCGCCTTGAAGCCGAAGCCCTGCGTGTTGCCCAGCCGGAAGTCGCCGTCCACCGCGCCCAGCGTGCTGTGGCTGTCCATGAACGAACGGTGCGTGAAGAACGCGCCCACGTGCGACTCGGCGTACAGGTCGTATCGGGCCCGCGCGACGAGGTTGTTCGCCTTCTGGCCGTACGCCTCGTCGCCGGGTGCGACCCGTCCCGGAGCCTCGTCGTTGGCGACGATGAGGCCGAGCGTCGTGTCGCCGACCTTCCCGGTCAGCTTCGCGCCGAACTCCGGGTCGACGATCGTCCGCGTGTGTACGAAGGTCACGGGGCCGAACATCTGGAAGATCTCGGCCCCTTCCAGGAAGAACGGCCTGAGCTCCGGATAGCGGAGCGCGAAGCGCTGGTTCACCTCGATCTGCGGCAGGTCGGACTCGATCTGGGAGAAGTCGGGGTTGTAGGTCAGGTCCGCGGTGAGGTTCGACGTGATGCCGTACTTGACGTTCAGGCCGCCCTCGGGGGCGACGTCCTTCGTGGCGAACGTCGCGCCGTAGAGCGAGCCGTGCTGGATGGCGGTGAACGTCGGCAGCACCTCGATGTTGCGGCTCATCGAGAGGTTCGTCATCCCCTCGAGCACGCCCACCTGGGTCAGGAAGCCCGACACGTTGCGCGTGATCGGCGCCCAGACCTGGTTCTCGTCCTTGCCGCGCACCTCGCGCACGATCTGGAAGCCCCAGCGGTGCGGGATGTCGCGGTCGCGCTGCGGGTAGCGGAGGCTCTTGAACGGGATGGCCATCTCGGCCGTGAAGCCGTCGTCGACAATCCGGCCTCCGCTGGAGAAGAGCGCGTCCCACGACGAGTCGCCGGTCGGTATGCGGCTTCCGCTCCAGGAGTAGCTTCCGGTGCGCCGGCGCCGCCCGCCCATGCTCCAGCCGCGCGAGTTGACGATCGCGTCCCCCTGGACGCCGTAGCCGTTCACGGAGAACCGGTACGCCCGCTGCTGGTCGAGAAACGTGTCGAAGTAGACCGCGATGTTGTCGTCGTCGATGGTCTGGTCGCGGTCGACCCGATTGGCCCGCATCAGGCTCCGGTCTTCGTAGTGCGCGTGCACCGCGACGTAGAAGTTCTGGCTGTCGTAGGCGATCCAGATGTCGGTCGACTCCGTCGCCGGGGCTCCTTCCACCGGGTTCTGCTGCACGAACTCGGTGATGTGGAGAGCCTCCCGCCAGATGGCGTCGTCGAGCCGGCCGTCGATGCGCGGGCGTTCCCGGACCCGCGGCGGCCGCGCCGTCGGGCGCCCGGTCAGGATGCCGACGTCCCGGGCCACGCCGAAACCGGCGGAGGTGGGCGCCCCGCCGAAGGCGAGCTCGCCGGTGACGTCGGTGGGCGCGGGCCGCCCGGGGACCGGATCCCGTGGCGCGCTCGCGGGGCGTGCGGGCCGCTCGGCCGGGGCTGGAGGCGGGACGATGACGGCGGCCGGCCTCGTCGCGAGTCCGAGTGGCCCATCGCCATTCCCGTTCCCGTTGCCGTAGCCGTTCCCGTTCCCGTTGCCGTTCCCACCGCGTCCGTTCGCGGCCCCGGGGACGGGTCCGTTGCCGAAGCCGCCGCGATATCCGAAGCGGTCGCCGTTTCGGCTGCCGGCGCCGAGGTCCGAGGGCCGCGCTCCAGGTCGCGGTTCGCCGGCGGTGGGTGCGAACCCGTTGCGCTGCAGCCTGCCGAGCGCGGCGGCAACCTCGGCCACCAGGCGATCCTGCAGGTCGAAGATCTCACCAGCGCCGCCGTCCACCGCAACGCCGGTCGCTACCGTTCCGGTGTCGACGTCCACGATTCGCGCCGTGAACCGCAGGGCGCCGTCCGTCCGCTCGTACGAACCGGTCAGGATCCAGGCCGCGCCCAGTCGTCGGCTGACGTCGCGCAGGATGCGCTCCGGGTCCGACGGGACGTCCTGGCCGTACGCCTGCAGTTCCTCGGTGACGGCGGCGAAGAGTGCCGCGCTCTCGAGTATCGAGACGGTGTCGAGCTGTTCGAGGCCGGCTACCGTGGTCTCCACGATGCCGTCCCCGATCCAGTCGTCCGACGGCTCGCCGGAGAGGTTGACGAACGGGACGATGGCGAGGGCCCGGTCCCCGACCGCGGGCGGCTGGGTCGCCGACTCGTTGCGAGGCTCCGGCTGCGCGGCGGCGGGCGCGACACCGGCGCCGGCGATCGCGAGCGCCGCGAGCAGCCCTACCAAGTGGCGCACGTCACCTCCGTTCCGAGCGGATCCCCGCATGGTTGACCGTTGATCATAGTCGAAGTGGCGTCCGAGCGCCTATCCGACGGCGCCCTCACGGCCAGTGCCCCGGCCGCCCTCACGGGCGCTTCGGGAGCCTGTGCCGGCGGAGTGCGTGCGTCGCCGGGTCTGCGGCGCGGCGGCTCCCGTTCGGGTCGGGTGGCCGCGCCTCAGGCCAGCCGGTCCAGCACGGCCCGGGCCATCGCTGCGCAGCCCAGCGCGGGACCGCCGGGCGCGGCGAGGTCTGCCGTGCGGCAGCCGTCGGCCAGAGCGGTGCCGACGGCCCGCTCGATGGAGTCCGCCTCGGCGCCCAGGTCCAATGCGTGCCGGAGCAGGAGGGCCGCAGAGGCGATGGCGCCGATCGGGTTTGCCGCGTCACGGCCGGCGATGTCGGGCGCGGAGCCGTGAACCGGCTCGAAGAGCCCCCCGGAACCGCCGACGCTGGCCGACGGCAGGAGCCCGAGCGACCCGACGACGGCGCCGGCCTCGTCGGACAGGATGTCGCCGAAGAGGTTGCCCGCGAGCAGGACGTCGAACGAGCCGGGATCCGAGACCAGGCGCATGGCGCACGAGTCGACCAGTTGATGCTCGAGGCGGACATCCGGATAGCGGGACGCCACCTCCGTGACCACCTCGCGCCACAGCCGCGAGCTCTCGAGGACGTTCGCCTTGTCGACCGACGTCACGAGCTGCCGCCGGCCGCGCGCGCTCTCGAACGCGACGACTGCGATGCGCTCGATCTCGGCCGTGCTGTAGCGCATCGTGTCGAACGCCTCGGCCCGGTCGGCGCTGCGGCCGCGCGGCTCGCCGAAGTAGATCCCGCCCGTCAGCTCGCGCACGATCAGCATGTCGACGCCCCGCAGGCGCTCCGCGCGCAGGGCTGCGCCGCCCTCCAGCCCGGGCCAGACCCTCGCCGGCCGCAGGTTGGCATAGACGCCGAGCGCCCGGCGCAGCTCCAGCAGGCCGGTCTCGGGGCGCCGCTCGCGCGGGCCGTCACTGTAGGCGGGATCCCCGACGGCCCCCAGGAGCACCGCGTCGGCGGCGCGGCAGTCGCGCAGCGTCCCGTCCGGCAGCGGAGGCTCGCCGGCCCGGAGAGCGGCCGCACCGAAGGGGGAGCGGGTCAGGGCGAACGCGTGACCGTGGCGAGCGGCTGTGGCTTCCAGCACGCCGGCCGCGGCGTCGATGACCTCGGGGCCGATGCCGTCGCCGGGCAGCAGGGCGATGGTGGCGTTCATGCCGGTGCGGTTCGCGGGGCTCGGGCCGGCGCGGCGAGTCAGGCCGCGCCGCGATCCGCGGCGGGGGAGTCGGCGACGGCCCGGACGCGGCTGACGATCGCCGCCACGTCGTCGTCCTGCACCGACTTCTGGCGGTCGGCGAGCGCGATCACCTCGCGGTAGACGCGGTCGACCTCGAACCGGTTGAGATCGAACCCCAGGTCCTCGCACCGCTTCCGGACCGCATGCCGGCCCGAGTGCTTGCCGAGCACGAGCGTCGACTCCACGCCGACGTCCTCGGGCTTCATGATCTCGTAGGTCCGCCGGTCCTTGATGACGCCGTCCTGGTGGATGCCGGCCTCGTGCGCGAAGGCGTTCCGTCCGACGATCGCCTTGTTGGCCTGCACGGGTTCGTCGGTCAGCTCCGACAGCAGGCGGCTCGTGCGCACCAGCTCGGTCGTGCGGACCTGGGTGGCGTACGGCAGGCGCTCGGGCTTGACGCGCGTCGCCATCACGATCTCCTCCAGCGACGCGTTGCCGGCCCGCTCCCCGATGCCGTTGATGGTGCACTCGATCTGCCGTACCCCGGCCCGGAGCGCGGCGAGGGAGTTGGCCACCGCCAGGCCCAGGTCGTCGTGGCAGTGGGCGCTGAAGACCACTCCGTCGGCCCCGGCCACCGCGGCTTGGACCTCACCGAAGAACTCCTCGATCTCCTCCGGCGTGCAGTAGCCGACGGTGTCCGGCAGATTGATGGTGGTCGCGCCGGCGGCAATCGCCGTCTCGACGACCTGGCACAGGAACGGGATGTCGCTGCGCGTGGCGTCCTCGGCCGAGAACTCGACGTCGTCGGTGTAGCCGCGCGCCTGCGTCACGCCGTCGGTCACGGCCCTGAGGCAGTCGTCGCGGCTGATCCGCAGCTTGCGCTCGAGGTGCAGATCGGAGGTGGCGATGAAGGTGTGGATGCGCGAGCGCGGCGCGGGTCCGAGCGATTCCCCGGCCCGCTCGATGTCGGCGGGGTTGCAGCGGGCGAGGGCCGCGACGACCGGTCCGCGGATCTCCTCGGCAACGAGGCGCACGGCATGCGCGTCGTCGTCCGACGCGATCGGGAATCCCGCCTCGATGACGTCGACGCCCAGCGCCGCGATCTGCCGGGCGAGCCGCAGCTTCTCCTTCGTGTTCATGGAGAAGCCGGGGGACTGCTCGCCGTCCCGCAGCGTCGTGTCGAAGATGATCAGGTTCTCGACTGCCACCGTGCCTCCTGTCCCGCCCTTGACCGCCCGGCCGCGCCCCGCCACTCGCTTGCGTCCACCATTTGACCCGCAGGCCGTGAAGTAAGTCAAGGTTATAGTTCTTACGGCAAGATAACGCTTCGTTATATCCAGCCCAGGGCCGGTCTGGGACCCTTCAGGCCCCCGTAGTGCCCGTTCGCCGCCCCCTCCCGGGCCGACCCCGGAGCGCACGACGTGTAACGGCGATTTAACGGGGCGGTCACGCCGCCGTCATGCGGCGTCGGCATGATCCCCCTGTTCGTGTTCGGCGGTTGGTTCCGCGCCATCCCTTGTCCTTGCTCTCACCCATCGCAACTCCGGAGGACGGAAGACAGATGCGCAGTGTGGTTCGGTTCGTGTGGGTGTCGGGACTCGCGATCGCGCTCCCGGCGCCGGCATGGGCCCAGGCGACCGGCGTCGTCGCGGGTGAGGTCATCGACCAGAACCTCGCGATCACGCTCCCCGGGGTGCCGGTCGAGGTGGTCGGGTCGGGGGAGATCGCCTATACGGACCTCGATGGTCGGTACCGCTTCGAGCTCCCGGCCGGGCAGCACCGGTTGCGGATCGTCATGGCCGGCTACGGCGAGCAGAGCGTGACGGTCGAGGTGGTCGAGGGCCGGTCGAGCGCGGTGCAGGTGGCGCTCGCCTCGAACGTGTTCGCGGAGGAGGTGACGGTGAACGCGCCGACCCTGGAGGCCGCGACCTCGACCGCCGCCGCACAGCTCATGATGCGGATGCGGGCGCCGTCCGTGCAGGACAACGTCGGCGCCATCGAGATGTCGGCGAACAACGACTCGAACGCGGCCGATGCGATGCAGCGCGTCACCGGTGTCTCCGTCGTCGAGGGCCAGTCGGTCTTCGTCCGCGGCCTCGGCGAGCGCTACAGCAACACGACGCTGGCCGGCGCCACCCTGCCGACCACCGAGCCGGATCGCCGCGTGGTCCCGCTCGACCTGTTCCCGACCGGCCTCATCGACAGCGTTCAGGTGAGCAAGACCTACACGCCGGACAAGCCGTCGCAGTTCGCGGGCGGACTGGTCGAGATCGTGCCGCTGAAGCTGCCGGACTCCACGAGCTTCGAGATCTCGGCCGGGGGCGGCTGGAACAGCCTCACCACCGGCACGATGGGTCTCGGGTACCCCGGCGGCGGCCGGGACTGGGCCGGTTTCGACGACGGCACGCGGGCGCTCCCGGCCGGGTTTCCGACCCGCAAGGTGACCCGCGGCGGCCGCTTCTCGGGCACGCTCGGCTACTCCAGGGACGACCTCGAGCGGCTGGGGGAGCAGTTCGCGAACGTCTGGGATCCGGTGGAGGAGTCGCTGCCCCTCGACCAGTCGTACAGCGCCCTCTTCGGCGGCCGCTTCGGGAAGCTCGGCATCGTCGCCACGTTCCGCCACGCCCAGGGCTCGCAGTACACCGAGGAGGAGCAGACCTTCTACAAGGTCGGGAGCGGCGGCGCCATCGAGCGCTTCAACGGCCCCTACGACTTCCGGATCACCGAGCGGTCCGGGACGGTGGGCGGCGTCGGCAACGTCGCCTACCAGTTCACGCCGAACCAGCGGCTCTCGTTCGACAACTTCTACACGCACGTCGGCACCAACGAGACCCGCCTGTTCCAGGGCTACAACGACGACGCCGGCAACGACATCCGGAACCAGCGGCTGTGGTGGGTCGAGGAGCAGATCACCAGTCACCACCTGGGCGGGGAGCATCTCTTCCCCACGCTCTCGAACAGCCGCTTCGACTGGAAGCTCGCCTACTCGCACGCCGACCGCCGGGAGCCGGACCTGCGCGAGGTGCTCTACGAGTCCGACCCCGCCCGGCAGGCGTTCGTGCTCGCCGACGAGTCGCAGAGCGGCCTCCGGCAGTTCAACGACCTCGAGGACGACACGTGGGAGGGGAGCCTCAACTGGAGCTCTCTCTTCGAGCAGTGGGGCGGCTTCGCCTCGCAGGTGAAGCTCGGCGGGAGCTACATCGACCGGAGCCGCGACTTCCAGTCGCGCCGGTTGCGCTTCGTGCCCCGCAACCTGATTGGCGGCGGGGTCAGCGGGGCGCGGAACCTCTCGCACCGTCTCGGCTACGACGTCGCCCGGGGCCGCGACATCGATCTCTCGCGGCCGGCGGAGGAGCTCTTCACCGCGGCCCACATCGGCGACGTCTTCGAGTTGAAGGAAGAGACCCGCGGTACCGACCGCTACGACGCGGCGCAGGATGTCGGGTCGTTCTACGGGATGATCGACCTGCCCCTCTCGGCGTCGACCCGCCTCGTGACCGGGGCCCGCATCGAGACGTTCACGCAGGTCGTCGAGACCCTCGACCCGTTCGCGGGGACCATCGATCAGCAGACGGCCGACGTGCAGCGCGCGTCGCTCGACGAGACCGACATCTTCCCGGCCGTCAACTTCGTCTACGCCGTGCGGTCCGATCAGAACGTCCGGCTCGGATACAGCCAGACCGTCAACCGGCCCGAGTTCCGGGAGGTCTCGCCGTTCGAGTTCACCGACGTGGTGGGCGGCCGGGCGATCGTCGGCAACCCCGACCTCAACCAGTCCCTCATCCAGAACGTCGACCTGCGCTGGGAGTGGTTCCCGGGCGCCGAGGAGGTGCTGTCGGCCAGCGTCTTCTACAAGCAGTTCGACGACCCGATCGAGCGCATCGTCGAGCCGACGGCCCAACTCCGGACCTCGTTCGCCAACGCCGACACCGCGAGCAACGTCGGCCTCGAGCTCGAGGCCCGCTCGCTCATCGGGCCCTACGTGCTGGTAGGCGCGAACTACACCTACGTCGACTCCGAGGTCTCGCTCTCGCCGGCCGCGCGCCAGGTGCAGACCTCGCTCACGCGCCCGCTCGCCGGCACCTCGCCGAACCTGTTCAACGCTGTCTTCGAGGTGCGGGGGATGGGCTACTCCGGCCGGTTTCTCTTCAACCACTTCGACGATCGGATCAGCGACGTCGGCTCGCTCGGGCTCCCCGACATCATCGAGAAGGGGCGCCACTCGCTCGACTTCATCTTCGCGAAGCGGTTCGACCGCGCGAGCCTGCGGATCGCGCTCACCAACCTGACCGACCAGGCCTTCGAGTTCACCCAGGGCGGAACCGGACCGACGCAGCGGATCTTCAACCTGGGACGCTCGATGAGCTTCGGCGTCACCTATCGCCCGTAGAGCGCGAGAGGCAGGAACAGGTGCGCGCAACGCAAGAGTCAAGGCAGCCAACAGGGGGATCAGTGACGAACGGGAACCATCGAACAGTGGAGGCATCATCGGCGACGATCGGGATCGCGATGCGCCGGCAGGTCCGCCGTGCTCTTGCGGCGGGGGCCCTGGCCGCGGCTGCCCTGTGGGGCGGCGAGGCCGTCTCCACGCAGGGGAGCTTCATCTGTGACGAGGGTGGCGAACAGCGGCTCTGCGTCGTCAGCGGCCGGTTGACCAGCGACACCACGTTCACGGCGGACACGCTGTGGCTGCTCGACGGCGCCGTGTTCGTCGACGAGCCGGCGCGGCTGACCATCGAGGCCGGCACGCAGATCTTCGGGCGTTCCGAAACCAACGGCACCCTCATCATCTCGCAGGGGGCGCAGATCCTGGCGAACGGGACGGCCGAGGCGCCGATCGTGATGACGAGCGACGTCGAGGTGGGCGAGCGCGCGCGGGCGGACTGGGGCGGCCTGATCATCAACGGCCGCGCGCCCCTCAACGTGCCCGGCGGCCAGGGCGAGGGCGAGGGCGGCACCGGGATCTACGGTGGCGACGATCCCGACGACGACAGCGGGCATCTCCATTATGTCCGCGTCGAGTTCGCGGGCACGGAGTTCAGTCCCGACAACGAGCTGAACGGCATCGCCTTCCAGGGCGTCGGGCGCAGGACCGAGGTGGACCACATCATGGTCAAGCTCAACAAGGACGACGGCCTGGAGTTCTTCGGCGGCACCGTGGAGGTGAAGCACGTCATCTGCTTCGCCATCGCCGACGACAGCTTCGACTGGACCGACGGCT
>JAPOWL010000018.1 GCA_026707615.1 Acidobacteriota bacterium
GCGGGACCTCGACGTCCGCCTTCCGGTGGTCGTTCGCCTCGAGGGGACCAACGTCGAGGAGGGTCGTGCCGCGCTCCTCGGCAGCGGCTTCGACTTCACGACCGCCGGCACGATGGACGAGGCGGCGGCCCGGGCGGTGGCGCTCGCGGCAGGGTAGGCACCGATGGCGGTCCTCGTCGATCGGCAAACCCGCCTGCTCGTCCAGGGGCTGACCGGCCGCGAAGGGACCTTCCACGCGCGGCAGGCGGCGGAGTTCGGCACCACGGTCGTCGGGGGGGTCACGCCGGGCAAGGGCGGCACGACCCATGACGGCTGGCCGGTGTTCGACACCGTGGCCGACGCGGTCCGGGAGACGGGCGCCAATGCGTCGGTGATCTTCGTTCCGCCGCGGGCCGCCGCGGACGCGATCCTCGAGGCGGCGGACGCCGGGGTGCCGCTCGTCGTCTGCATCACCGAGGGCGTCCCGACGCTCGAAATGCTGGGCGTGGTGCGGCGGCTCGAGGGGGGCGGGACGCGGCTCGTCGGTCCGAACTGCCCGGGCGTCCTCACGGCCGGCCAGGCGAAGGCGGGCATCATTCCGGGCCACATCAGCCGGGAAGGACGGGTCGGCATCGTTTCCCGGAGCGGGACCCTGACCTACGAGGCCATGCACCAGCTGACCCGGCTGGGCCTCGGGCAGTCGACGTGCATCGGCATCGGCGGCGACCCGCTCATCGGCACGACCTTCGTCGACGCGCTGCGGCTGTTCGGCGCGGACGCCGACACGGAGGCGGTGGTGCTCATCGGCGAGATCGGCGGTTCGGCGGAGGAGGAGGCGGCCGCTTTCATCCGCCAGGGGTTCGGCAAGCCGGTGGTCGGGTTCGTCGCGGGGCTGACCGCGCCGCCGGGGAGGCGGATGGGGCACGCGGGAGCCATCATCTCCGGTGGGCGCGGCACGGCAACCGACAAGATATCCGCTCTCGAGGGGGCCGGCGTGCGCGTGGTCCGGAGCCCCGCCGAGATCGGATCCGCCGTCGCGGGCATGGTCCGTGCGTGACGGCTCGTTTCATGCAATAATCCCGGGTTGGCGCGGCGCGAGAACGGGCATCTGGCGCGCGTCTCCGTGGAAGCGGCAGGCTCTACAACGTTCGAGGCGATTGCATGGCACCCGAGGTCGCGGTCCAGGAAGCTCCCTCCCAACCCACAACCCGCCGGATCGTCAACGATTTCAGCATTCAGGTCGCGACCGTCAACGGCTCGGGGAGCCAGACGGCGAACCTCGTGCTGCTGCGGTCCATCTTCCGGATGGGCATCCCCGTCTCGGGCAAGAACCTCTTCCCCTCGAACATCGCCGGACTGCCCACGTGGTACACGATTCGCGCCAACCGCGACGGCTACATCGCGCGCAAGCAGGAGATCGACTTCCTCGTCGCCATGAACGCCCAGACGGCGCAGGAGGACGTGGTGTCGCTCGGGCCGGGCGCCGCCGTGGTCTACGACGAGCCGCTCAATCTGGCCACCCTGCGCGACGACCTCACGTTCTACCCCGTGCCGTTCGACAAGCTGGTCGCCGGGGTGTGCCGCGACGCCAAGCTGCGGCGCCTCGTGCGCAACATGATCTACGACGGCGTGCTGGCGAGCCTGCTCGAGATCGACCGCGCGGAGATGGAGCGGGCGCTCGAGAAGCAGCTCGGGCGAAAGCCGAAGGCCGTGGCCCTCAACCGCGAGGCGCTCGACGTCGGTTTCGCATACGCCGAGCAGCATTTCGAGAAGCGCGATCCGTATCTCGTCGAGCCGATGGACGCCACCGCCGGCCAGGTGCTGATCGACGGCAACGCGGCGGCCGCCATCGGGGCGATGATGGCCGGAGTCACCGTCGTCACCTGGTACCCGATCACGCCGTCGTCCTCGTTGTGCGAGACCCTCATCGACTATCTCCGGCAGCATCGCATCGACAAGGACACCGGCAAGGCAACCTTCGCCGTGGTGCAGGCCGAGGACGAGATTGCCGCCATCGGCATGGCGATCGGGGCCGGCTGGGCGGGCGCGCGCAGCATGACGTCCACTTCCGGACCGGGCGTCTCGCTGATGAGCGAGTTCGCGGGGCTGGGGCACTATGCGGAGGTCCCGGCGGTCATCTTCGACGTGCAGCGCGTGGGGCCGTCGACGGGGCTCCCGACCCGCACGGCGCAGGGTGACGTGCTGTCGACGGCGTTCCTCTCCCACGGCGACACCCGCCACATGATGCTGTTCCCGTCGTCGGTCGAGGAGTGCTACACGATGGCCATCGAGGCGTTCGACCTCGCCGAGAGGTTCCAGACGCCGGTCTTCGTGATGACCGACCTCGACCTCGGCATGAACACCTGGA
>JAPOWL010000327.1 GCA_026707615.1 Acidobacteriota bacterium
GTGCGTCGTGTGACAGTCGATGCAGATGGCGTTCCAGTGGCCGTCGAGCATCGCCACGCCTTGTCCGGGAGGGGCCAGCACGACGGCGTTGCGGGGCGTCCAGCGCTCCTCGTCCAACAGGTAGACGCCGGGCAGCACGTTGAGCGCGCGGTCGTGGCCGGTGGCGTACCAGTAGATGTTCTGGTGGTGCGAGCCGGTGATCATGACGACGCGGCGCGTGATGCGCGGCCGCTCCGCGGACGGGCCCTCCCACCCCGGGTCGTCGAACTCGGCCCAGAACTCGTCGCCGCGGCGCTCGAGGCGCATCGGCGCTCCCGCCGTCTCGGCCACCACGACCCCGTCGAAGTCGGCTCGCACCGTCTCGGGGGTCGCCACCTGGGTCATCGTCCGGTGGAACGAGGCGTGCCAGCTCGCATACTCGGCGGGATGGCAGGAGCGGCAGGTGTCGGACGAGACGAACCCGTCGTCGGCGGCCTCGATGGGGCGGTCGGCGACCCTCGATTCGATGGGGACGGGATCGAGGGTGACCGCGATGCTGACGCCGAGCGCGCACCCGGCGAGGACCAGCAGTACGGTGGGCGCCGCCACCGCACGCGGGGAACGGCGTGGTGCGGACCGGCGCGGCATGGAGGGCCCGATCATACCGGAAGCCCCGCGACCTCGGGGGTACTTCGTGCGGGAGGTCGGCCAGGGGCGGGGACGCGCGCCGCCGACGACCGGGCCAGAGTAGCTGGCGCAATTCCCGGGTGGTCGCAAGCCGAGCGCCCGCCGACCGCGCCTCCGAGGAAAGGGCCGGACCCGCCAGCCCGCGATCGGGTGGAGGTCCGGCCCTTTCGATTCGCCGGTGAGTGTGTCCGAAACCCGCCGCGGTCACGCGTCGCTCGGTCCGCCGCGAGCGGTGCCGAGCGCGCGCATCCGGCTCGGGTGCATTGAGACCGCGCGGGTCGGTGCGCTGCGTCGATCAGTCGATCGCGAAGCAGTAGTACAGGCCGTTGCCGCCGGTGGCCTGCAGATCGGCCTGCCCGCAGCCGCGCGAGCCGTGGGCGGTGCTCCAGTGGGTCGGGTTGGGGCCGCCGCCGGTCCGGTCGTGGTGGCCGACGAGCGCGCTCCCGTCCGACGCGTTGCTGGTCCAGTTGCCGCACGTGCTGTCGCCCTCGCCCTCCCAGGCCGTGCCGTCGAGCTGGGTCCCGGTCAGGATGTCGTGCAGGTTGGGGCTGTCGCCGCGGCCGTTGACGATGTCACCGTTCTCGGTGAGCTGGGTCTCCTTCGTCAGGTTGTTGTCGCCGAGCAGGTCGTGGACGCTCGATGCGACCTCCACGCCGTCGGCGTTGTACCAGGGGCCGCTCCCGATCCGGTCGCGGGCGTTGATCCCGGTCGGCCCGGTGGTGCTGAGGTACGCCCGCCAGGTCTTGCCGCTCACCATGGCCGCCTCGGCCAGCGTCGAGCAGTGCGCGTCGGCGCCCTCGAGGCCGCCGAGGTTGGCGCCGTCGCCGGGACCGGCGCTGGTGATGAAGAAGCTCATGGTCGCGTCCTGCGTGGACACGGGATACGCCATGGCCAGAGCCATGGCGAGCGCGACTCCAAGGAGCCGCAGTCGTCCTGCATGCATCGTTGCTTCCCTCCTCCCGGCCTCTGGAGTGGGCCGGGCGGCTAGATCTTCGCACGCATGGTGGGAGATGCAAACCGGCTCCGCCCCTCCGCGCCGTGGGCAGATCGGCCGCGGCTCGACGGGGCCGGAGCGCGCCGACGCGTCGTGGCGGCGCGCGACCGGGGGCGCGGCGCAGGCAGGCGCGGCTACAGCAGGCAGGCGGGTATAAGATGGCCCATCATGCCGCGACGCTTCGTCTGGTCGGTGCTGGTTTCGTTGGCCCTGCTCGCGCCCGGCGCGGCGCCGGCGCAGGATCTGCGGTCGATTCTCAGCCGGGCCATCAGCGATTTCGACCGCGGGCGACTCGAGGAGTCCGCCGCCGGCTTCGACCGGGTGGCCGAGCTCGCGCCGAACGTCGCGCCGCAACTGTGGCAGCGGGGCATCGCCCTCTACTACGTCGGCCGCTACCAGGACTGCCGGGAGCAGTTCGAGTCGCACCGGACGGTCAACCCCAACGACGTGGAGAACGCGGCGTGGCACTTCCTGTGCGTCGCTCGGCAGGAGTCGCCCGAACGCGCGCTGGCTGCGCTCCTGCCCGTCGGTCCGGACCCGCGGATCCCGATGACGGAGATCTACGACATGTTCCGCGGCGAGATGGCGCCGGAGGCGGTGCTTGCGGCCGGTGAGCGCGGGGGCGAGCGCGGCCGGTTCTACGCGCATCTCTACGTGGGTCTCTACCACGAGGCGCTCGGCCGCGACGGTGAGGCCCGAGCGCACATCATCGAGGCCGCCGACGAGCGGTTCGCGCCCGTTGGCGGCTACATGCAGATGGTGGCGCGCGTGCACCGCATCGAGCTCGATCGCGCCCGATAGCGGACGCCCCGGAGTCTGCGCCCGAACGTGGGCGGCGGCCGTCCGCGCCCGCGAGGACTCCCAACGCGCCCGCAAGGTCCGGCCCGGAGTCTGCGCCGCAGACGTGCGGTGCAGCGCGTTGCGCCCGCGCAGACTCCCGGCACGCCCAGCAGGGCGCGCCGGCGGGAGGGCGGCGGCCCGCTTGAACGACCGCCGCGATTCAGGCACGATCCGCTCCAGGGTCGGGCCGGTGGCCCGGTCCGTCGCAGACGGTCGGCGTTTCTGCGCTGGGGGCAACGGCACACGCCCCTCCCGGCCGGACTTGGAGAGAGCGGAGGGAGACAGCATGCGGACCACCAACGCGGTCGTCGCCGTCGCCGCGGGCATCGCGCTCGCCATCCTTCTCGTGCCGGCCTCGCCGGTGGCGGGCCAGACCAGCTCCATCGACATCGACGCGGACGACATCGGCGGCGTCGTCACCGGTCCCGGCGGCCCCGAGGCGGGCGTCTGGGTGATTGCGGAGACGGGCGATCTGCCGACCCGCTTCAACCGGATCGTCGTGACCGACGACGACGGCCGCTACGTGCTTCCCGACCTGCCGGATGCGACCTACGACGTCTGGGTCCGCGGCTACGGGCTCGTCGACTCGGAGAAGGTCCGTGCGACACCCGGTTCGGCTCTGGATCTGACGGCCGTCGTGGCGCCGGACGCCGCCGCGGCGGCGCAGTACTACCCGGCCGGCTACTGGCTGTCGCTCATCGAGGTGCCCGGCCGCGACGAGTTCCCCGGCACCGGGCCCGACGGCAACGGGATCTCGCCCAACGTGCGGAGCCAGGCGGAGTGGATGCGGGCCGTGAAGTCGGGCGGCTGCACCGCGTGCCACTCCCTGGGCAACCTGGCGACGCGCGAGGTGCCGGCCGAGCTGGGCGAGTTCGACTCGATGGAAGCGGCCTGGGACCGCCGGATCCAGTCCGGCCAGGCGGGCGGCTCGATGTCGAACGGGCTGGACCGGATGGGGCGCCGGCGCGCAATCCAGATGTTCGCGGACTGGACCGACCGAATCCTGGCCGGCGAGCTGCCCGCGGAGGCGCCCCGCCGCCCGCAGGGCGTCGAGCGCAGCATCGTCGTCACGCAGTGGGACTGGGCCGACCCGAAGGCCTACCTGCACGACGAGATTGCGACCGACAAGCGCAACCCGACCGTCAACGCCTACGGGCCGATCTACGGGGCCCTCGAGGCGAGCGCCGACTACGTGCCCGTGCTCGACCCGGTGGCCCACGCCTCCAGCGAGGTGCCGGTTCCGGTGCGGGACCCCGACACGCCGGTCGCGGCGGGGCCGCCCCTGGCGTCCTCGCCCTACTGGGGCGACGAGGCGATCTGGAACAGCCAGTCCAACGTGCACAACCCGATGCTCGATCAGGACGGGCGCGTCTGGCTCACCTCCCGGGTGCGGGGACCGGCGAACCCCGCGATGTGCCTGGAGGGGTCGGACCATCCGTCGGCGCAGGCGTTCCCCAACGCGCGCGCGGGTCGGCACCTGGCCGTCTGGGATCCGGAGTCCGAGGAGATGACCCTCGTCGGCACCTGCTACGGCACGCACCACCTGATCTTCGCCGAGGACGAGAACGACACGCTCTGGACCAGCGGCGGCGGGCCGGTCATCGGCTGGCTGGACACGAAGATGTTCCTCGAGACCGGCGACGAGGAGGCCTCGCAGGGCTGGACCGCACTGATCCTCGACACGAACGGCAACGGGCGCCGCGACGAGTACACGGAGCCGAACGAGCCGATCGACCCGACGAAGGACCACCGCGTGACGACCGGCTTCTACGGCGTCGCCTACAACCCGGTCGACGGGACCATCTGGGGCTCGTCGCTCGGCTTCCCGGGCTCCGTCCTGCGCCTCGATCCCGGCGACGATCCCGCGAACACCGCGCTTCTGGAGGTGTTCGAGGTGCCGTGGGACAACCCGGGCGCGGAGGTCCAGGGCTTCTCGCCGCGCGGCATGGACATCGACCGCAACGGCGTCGTCTGGACGCCCCTGGCGAGCGGCCACATGGCGAGCTTCGACCGCAGCAAGTGCACGGGGCCGCTGAACGGGCCGGAGGCGACGGGGCAGCACTGCCCCGAGGGCTGGACGCTCTACGAGGAGCCGCTTCCGAAGCTCAAGGGCGTGGACGACTCCGGGAGCGCGGAGGGGAGCTACTACACCTGGGTGGACCAGTTCGACACCTTCGGTCTGGGTGAGAACATCCCGATCAACACCGGCAACGCGTCGGAGGGCCTGCTCGCGCTGAAGGACGGCGAGTGGGTGATCATCCGGGTGCCGTATCCGCTCGGCTTCTACACGAAGTGGCTCGACGGCCGGATCGACGATCCCGACGCCGGGTGGAAGGGCCGCGGCCTCTGGGCGACCTACGGGACGCGGGCGCCGTTCCACACGGAGACCGGCAAGGGGACGCCGAGCAAGGTGGTCCACTTCCAGTTGCGGCCCGATCCGCTCGCGAAGTAGGCGGGCGCGAAGCGAACGAGGCGCAGAGTGAGGAGAATGTTGCCGGCACGCGCGCTGCTCGTTCCGGCGGCGCTCGTGCCGGTGCTGCTCGTCCCTTGCCTGCTGCTCCCGGCGGCCGCCCCCGCCGGGGCCGAGGTGATCCGCTTCGTGATCACCTCGCGCGAGCCGTTCGGCGAGGACGTGGCGGACAAGGTCGGCCCCTACGAGCGGATCCGCGGTCGGGTCGTGTATTCCCTCGACCCGACGCTGGAGGCGAACGCCGGCATCGTCGACCTCGAGCTCGCGATCACCAACGGCGAGGGGCGGGTCGAGTTCTACGGCGACGTCGAGATACTGGCTCCGCGCGACCTGCGCCTCGCGCAGCCGACCGTTCTCTACGACATCAACAACCGCGGGCGGCGCCTGTGGGGCGGCGAGCCGTTCTTCCTGCGGCGCGGCTACGTCACCGTCTCGGGCGGCTGGATCGCCGAGGTCCGCGTCGACCCGCACCGGCTGCGGCTCGAGGCCCCGGTCGCCCACGACGAGGAGGGCGTGCCGATCGTGGGGCCGGTGCGGGCCGAGATCGTCACCGAGGCCGCGGCGCCGCGAGCGACGATCTCCGATCGCGGCCAGCTCGCCTACGAGCCCGTCCTGAGCGAGCTGCCGCAGGCGACGCTCACCAGGCGGCTGCGGGAGGGCGATCCGCCCCAGCCGATTCCCCGCGGCGACTGGAGCCTCCATGTGGTCGACGGGCCGCGCGAGGAGGGGAGCGGCCTGATCGACGCCGAGATCGAGCTGGCCGGAGGGTTCGAGCCCGGGTGGATCCACGACTTCACGTACCTGGCGCGCGGGTCCGTGGTGCAGGGGACCGGGTTCGCCGCCATCCGCGACCTCGTCTCGTTCCTGCGCTACGACCGGTCCGACGAGAACCCGCTGCGGCGTGCCGACGGCGAGCCGGTCGCCCGGCGGGTGATCGGCGAGGGGCGCTCCCAGAGCGGCCGTGCGCTCCGCATGTTCCTCCACGAGGGCTTCAACGCCGACGAGGGGGGACGACCGGTCTTCGACGGGGCGATGCCGGTCATCGCGGGCGGCGGGCAGGGCTTCTTCAACCATCGCTTCGCGTCGCCGACGCGCACCGCGACCCAGCACGCGGGGCACCTCTACCCGGTCGACGTATTTCCGTTCACCTACGGCGACGAGACCGACCCGTTCAGCGGACGTACCGACGGCCTGCTGCGCCGCGCTCGCGCGGCGGGCGTGGTACCGAAGGTGATGCACCTCGACACCTCGTCCGAGTACTGGCACCGCAGCGCCTCGCTCGTGGTCACGGACCCGACGGGCACGCGGGACGCGGAGCTGCCGCCCGAGGTGCGCGTCTACGTCTTCGGCGGGACCCAGCACAGCCCCGCGACCGGCCCCTCGGAGCGGGGCCAGTTGGCGCCGAACCCGGCCAACTACCGGCCGCTCCAGGAGGCCCTGTTCCTGGCTCTCGACGGCTGGATCTCGGACGGCACGCCGCCGCCGCCGAGCGTGCATCCGCGGATCGCGGACGGCACGCTGAGCGACTGGCGGGCGGACGGGGCGGGCTGGCGGCCGTTGCCGGGTGTGCGCTACCCGGAGGTCATCCAGCAGCCGGAGCACGTCGACTACGGTCCGGCCTTCGAGCACGAGAGGCGCATCGACCACCACCCGCCGCTCCGGACCGGCAAGCACTACCCCGTACGCGTGCCGGCGTACGATGCCGACGACAACGAGCTGGGAACGCTGCGGCTGCCGGCGCTCAGCGTGCCGGTGGCGACCTACACGAGCTGGAACCTGCGCAGTCCGGCGATCGGGGCCGAGGACGAGCTGCTGGGGCTGGCCGGAGGCTACGTCCCCTTCGCGGCGACGGAAGCGGAGCGCGCGGCGGCGGGCGATCCGCGGCTCCCCCTCGCGGCCCGGTACGCCGGCTTCGACGACTACCTGGCGCAATACGCGGCCGCCGCGCGGCATCTGGTGGCCGAGGGGTACCTGCTGGAGGAGCACCTGCCCGGGGTGCTGGCGGTGGCCGAGTCGCACCGGGCCCTGTTCGCGAGAGGCTCGAGATGACGGCACGACGACGACCGGGTCGGTGGCTGGCGGGCGCGGCGCTGCTCGCCGTCGCCGCTGCCGCCACCGAGGTGGCCGGCCAGCGCGGCGGCGCGTTCCGAGCGTCGCGCGATCATCCGGCGATCGAGTACTCCGACGGGCCGGTGAGCGACGCCGTCGCCGCCCTCAACCGGAGGCTCGCAGCGGGCGAGTCCGCGCTCACCTTCGAGGGTCGGAGCGGCTATCTACGCTCGGTGCTCGATGCGCTGGCCGTGCCGGTCGAGTCGCAGGTGGCGGTCTTCTCGCCCACGAGCAACCAGGACGACCTGATCACGTCCGGGAACCCGCGGGCGATCTTCTTCAACGACACCGTTGCGGTCGGCTGGGTGCGCGACGCCGATCTGCTGGAGGTGGCGGCGCAGGACCCGCGGCAGGGCGTGATCTTCTACGCGATCCCCCAGACGCCGGGCGGCGAGCCGCGGTTCACGCGCAACGACCGCTGCCTCGCCTGCCACCTGTCGTGGGACACGCTCGGGGTGCCGGGGCTGCAGGTGCTGAGCATGGCGCCGCTGTCGCCGGATCCGAACGCCTATGCGACCGGGTTCGTCACCGATCACCGGAGCCGCCTCGTCGACCGCTGGGGGGGGTGGTACGTCACCGGGACGCACGGCGATACGGCGCACATGGGCAACGTCGAGGTGCTCGACGTGCCGGACCCCGACGCCACCTTCGGCGTCGTGCCGCCGGTGCTCGACTCGCTTGCGGAGCGCATCGATCTCGACGGTTATCCGTCGCCGTACAGCGACGTCGTGGCGCTCCTCGTGCTCGACCACCAGACGCACATGACCAACCTCATCACCCGGATGGGGTGGGAGGCGCGGCGCGTCGCCTTCCGCGACGAGGGCCGCTCCACCGGCGACCCGCGCTTTGCCGAGATCATCCGCGACGCCGCGGTGGAGCTGGTCGACTACCTCCTCTTCGTCGACGAGGCGCCGCTGCCGGACGGCGTCTCCGGCGCGTCCGGGTTCCGGGAGCGTTTCTCCGCGCGCGGCCCGCACGACGACAGCGGCCGGTCACTGCGCGAGATCAGCCTCGACGGACGCCTCTTCCGCTACCCGTGCAGCTACATGATCTACACCGCGGCGTTCGACGCCCTTCCCGAGCTGGCGAAGGAGGCGGTCTACGCGCGGATGTGGGAGGTGCTGTCGGGCTCGATCGCGGAGGCGCCGTACGATCGGCTCGCGCTCGCCGACCGGCGGGCGATCGTGGAGATCCTGCAGGCGACGAAGCCCGACCTTCCGGACTACTTCGGCGCCGTCGTGCGCTGACGAACGCACGTCGCGAGACCGTCGGGGAGCGTCGCCACCCGCGTCGCCCCCACGACGCGGCCGAGTCGCAGACCGCCCACCGGACGAGCACCGTGCCCCGATGCGGGGGGCGGGCCATCGCACCGTGCGGCGGCGGCCACGGTCGGAAAGCGGTGGCGCAACCCGGGCTCAGCGTTTAAGATAGAGCGGGCCTCGCCGTCGTCTGGAGGTTGAGATGGCCACGATGCGCTGGGTGTCGGCGGCGTCTGCGTGCCTGCTGCTCGCGGGCCCGGTATCGGTCGCCGCGGCGCCGCCGGAGGCGGCCGCACCGACGACGGCGGGTCGGGAGGCTGCGGCCGCCGAGCAGGTCCTGCTCGACCGCTACTGCATCACCTGCCACAACGACCGGCTCGAGACCGGCGGCCTCTCGCTGGAGGGGGCCGACGTCGCCGACGTGGCCGCCCGCCCCGAGCTGTGGGAGAAGGTCGTCCGGAAGCTGCGCACCGGCTCGATGCCGCCCCGGCCTCGTCCGCGGCCCGACGCCGCCGCCTACGCCAGCATGGTCTCGTACCTCGAGACGACGCTCGACGCCGCTGCGGCGGCGGAGCCGGATCCGGGACGGACGGACACGTTCCGCCGCCTGAACCGGACCGAGTACCGCAACGCCATCCGCGACCTCCTGGCGCTCGACGTCGACGTGGCGGCGCTCCTGCCGCGCGACGACTCCGCCTTCGGCTTCGACAACGTGAACGCCGGCGGGCTCTCGCCGACGCTGATGGAGCGCTATCTCGCGGCGGCGCAGAAGGTGAGCCGGCTGGCCGTCGGCAGCCGCCTCCCGGCGCCGGGAAGCCGCGTGGTGGTCGTCCCCGCGGATCGGACGCAGGAGGATCACGTCGCCGGGCTGCCGTTCGGCACGCGCGGCGGCACGGTGGTGGAGCACCTGTTCCCGGCCGACGGCGAGTACGAGATCCAGGTGCGGCTGCAGCGGAACCGCAACGAGAACGTCGAGGGCCTGACCGAGCCCCACGACGTGGAGATCGCCCTCGACGGCCGGCGGCTCGCGCTCTTCACGATGGAGCCGAGCGAGAACTTCGTGCTGCAGGCCAACGCCGCCTACTACGCCGACGAGGGGATCGACAACCACCTGAACGCGCGCGTGACGGTGACGGCCGGCCCCCACGAGGTCGCCGCTACCTTCATCAAGAAGAACTCGGCCCTGCTCGAGACCACGCGGCAGCCGTACGACGCGCACTTCAACATGGACCGGCATCCGCGCCAGCAGCCGGCCGTGCGGACGGTGTCCATCGTCGGGCCCTTCGACCCGACAGGAGTGGGGGAGACGCCGAGCAGGGAGCGCATCTTCTCGTGCCGCCCGGCTTCCGGCGCGAGTGCCGGCGAGGCGCAGGAGTGTGCGACGGAGATTATCGCGTCGCTCGCCCACCGCGCCTATCGGCGTCCGGTCACGGTCGACGACTTCGAGCGGCTCGTCTCCTTCTACCAGCGGGGCTACGCCGACGGCGGCTTCGAGACGGGCGTGGAGACCGCCCTCAGGGCGCTCCTCGCGAGCCCGGAGTTCCTGTTCCGCATCGAGCGCGACCCGGCCGGCCTCGCGCCCGGCACGCCGTACCGCGTCAGCGACGTCGAGCTCGCCTCGCGCCTGTCGTTCTTCCTCTGGAGCAGCCTGCCGGACGATGCCCTCATCGACGCCGCCGCGGCCCGCCGGCTGAGCGACCCGGCGGTGCTCGAGTCGGAGGTGCGGCGGATGCTGGCCGACCCGCGCGCCGAGGCGCTGACGACCAACTTCGCTTCGCAGTGGCTGCACCTCCGGAACCTGGATGCCGTGCGCCCGGATGCGCGGCTGTTCCCGGACTTCGACGACAACCTGCGGCAGGGTTTCCGGCACGAGACGGAGCTGCTCTTCCGGAGCGTCCTGGACGAGGACAGGAGCGTCGTCGACCTCCTGACCGCCGACTACACGTTCGTCAACGAGCGCGTCGCAACGCACTACGAGATTCCCGGCGTCTACGGCGACCACTTCCGCCGCGTGACGCTGCCGCCGGGCAGCCCCCGCGCCGGCCTGCTGGGTCACGGCAGCATCCTCACCGTCACTTCCTACGCGACGCGCACGTCGCCGGTGCTGCGCGGCAAGTGGATTCTCGAGAACCTGCTGGGGACGCCGCCGCCTCCGCCGCCCGCGAACGTGCCCCCGCTCGACGAGGCGCGCTCGAACGTCCGCGTCGTCTCGATGCGCGAGCGGATGGAGGCGCACCGCCAGAATCCGGCGTGCGCGGTCTGCCATCGGATCATGGATCCGGCCGGCCTGTCGATGGAGAACTTCGATGCGATCGGCCGCTGGCGCGAGACCGAGGGCGTGGCGCCGATCGACGCCGTGGGCAACCTGCCGGGCGGCGATGAGTTCGACGGGGTGGCGGGCCTGCGGGACGCGATCCTCGAGCGCCCCGCCGTCTTCGCGGGCGTGGTGGCCGAGAAGCTCCTGACCTTCGCGCTCGGTCGCGGGCTCGAACCCGCGGACGCTCCGGCCGTCCGATCGATCGTCCGCGCCGCCGCGGACGACGACTACCGGCTGTCGTCGCTCGTGCTGGGCGTCGTGAACAGCACCCCGTTCCAGATGAGGAGATCCCAGTCATGATCATCACGAAGACGGCGCTGCCGCGGCGGACGTTCCTGCGCGGCATGGGGGCCGCCCTGGCGCTGCCGCTGCTCGATGCGATGGTGCCGGCCGCGTCCGCGATGGCGAAGACGGCCGCGGCGGCGCCCCGGCGGCTCGGCTACGTGTACATCCCGATGGGGATGAACCCCGAGCCGTGGACGCCGGCCGAGGTGGGACGGCTGAGCCAGCTCTCCGTGTCGCTGTCGCCGCTGACCCCGCACCTCGACAACGTCACCGTCGTCACCAACCTGGAGATCAACGACGCGCACATCTCCGGCAACCACGCGTCGGCGAACTCCGCGTTCCTGACCTGCGTGCGCCCCAAGCGGACCGAGGGGAGCGACTACGTGAACGGCACGTCGGTCGACCAGGTGGCGGCGCAGCAGATCGGCGGCGACACTCCGCTCCCGTCGCTCGAGATCGGGACCGACCTCATCGCACAGGTCGGCAACTGCGACAACGGGTTCGCCTGCGTCTACATGAACAGCCTCTCGTGGGCCTCGCCGACGGCCCCCAACCCGACCGAGGCGGATCCCCGCGTCGTGTTCGAGCGGCTCTTCGGCGACGGCGGCACGCCGGCCCAGCGGCAGGCGGAGCTCCGGACGAACCGCAGCATCCTCGACTGGGTGCTCGACGACATGGCGAGCCTGCAGGCGCAGCTCGGCACGGGCGACCGCAACAAGGTGAACGAGTACCTCGACACCGTGCGCGAGGTCGAGCGGCGCATCCAGCGCGCCGAGCAGTCGGCGGCGGACTCGCCGCTGAGCGACCTGACGCGGCCGACGAGCGTGCCGGACGTCTGGGAGGAGCACGTCAAGCTGATGTACGACCTGCAGGTGCTGGCCCTGCGGGCCGACCTGACGCGCGTCATCACCTTCCAGATGGCCCGCGAGGCGAGCACGCGGACCTATCCGCAGATCGGCGTGCCCGAGCCGCACCACCCGACGTCGCACCACGTCAACGACCCGGAGAAGCTGGCCAAGCTGGCGAAGATCAACCAGTACCACGTCTCGCTGTTCGCCTACCTCGTCGACAAGCTGAAGTCGACGGAGGACGGCGACGGCACCCTGCTGGACCACACGACGTACCTGCTGGGCAGCGGCCTCGGCAACCCGAACGTGCACGATCACCGCAACCTGCCGGTCGTCGTCGCGAGCGGGGCGGGGTCGCGGATCTCGGGCGGACGCCACATCAAGTACGACGAGCTGACGCCGTTCGCCAACCTGCACCTGACGCTGCTCGACGACGTCGGCGTGCACCTGGACGACTTCGCCGACAGCACGGGGCGGGCCGGCGAGGTGGTCGAGCCGCTCACGTTGTAGCGGGTCCGCAAGAGGACCGCAACCGGTGGAGGGCTGCCGGCCTCGCACGGCCGGCAGCCGGTGGGTCGCTTCCGTCGCGCGCGGCGCCCACTTGGGAGACTGTGCCGTGGAACGGCGCGGACCGGCGGGTTGGTCGGGCGGCAGGCAGAGCCGTCACGCGACGTACGGTGGGATTGCGGCCCGTAGCGGCGAGGCCGCCCGAAGAGGATTCCGTGCCGGAGGGCCCGTCGCCAAGCCCGCGTCGCACGTGCCGCATCGACCCCTTTCCCATCGAGTGCGTGTGTTCACGATGGCGGCGCAGCCGCTCCCGACGATTCGCGTCCGTCCAGAGGGGAGAGTCCAGATGCACCGTCCGATCCTGCCGGTGGTCGCGTTTCTGTTGGTGGCCTTCGCGCCGGCCGGCGGCGTCGCGGCACCGGGCGAGGCAGCCGACGCCAGTCTGATCGACGCGATCCGAGCTGCGGATGCGGCGGGCGTGCGCGCGGCCATCGAGCGCGGGGCCGATGTCGTGGCCGTCGACCCGGACGGCACGACGCCGATCCACTGGGCGGCGCACTCGGACGACCCGGCGATTGTCGAGCTGCTCCTTGCCGCGGGAGCCGATCCGCAGGCCGCGAACCGGTCCGGGGTGCGGCCGATCGCCCTGGCCTGCACGAACGGGAACGTTGCCATCGTCGAGCTGCTGCTCGACGCGGGCGCGGACCCCGACACGGCGCTGGCGGAAGGCGAGACGGCGCTCATGACCGCGGCGCGCACAGGGGCGCTCGACGTCGTCCGCCTGCTGCTCGACCGCGGTGCCGACGTCAACGCGGCGGAGACCTGGCGGGGGCAGACGGCGCTCATGTGGGCGGCCGCCGAGGGGCACGCGCACGTGATCCCGACGATGCTCTCGCGCGGCGCGGACGTGGCGGCGCGTTCCACGAAGGGCTGGACGCCGCTGCTGTTCGCCGTGCGCGAGGGGCGCATCGACGTCGTGCAGACCCTGCTCGAGGCCGGGGCGGGCGTCGAGGAAGCGCTGCCGGTCACCGAGGAGACGCGCCGCGGAGGAACGAGCGCCGAACGGGCGGCGACAGGGCTGAACGCGTTCCTCCTCGCGGCGGCGAACGCGCACTACGACGTGGCCGCGCTGCTCGTCGACCGCGGCGCGGACGTGAACGTCGCCTCGCGCGGGTGGACCGCGCTCCACCAGGTGTCGTGGGTGCGCAAGTCGGGGATTGCAGGCAGCAACAACCCGCCGCCCCCGGGCTCCGGCAGCATGACGAGCCTCGAGTTCGTGCGGAAGCTGGTCGCTGCCGGTGCCGACCTGGACGCCCGCGTCACCCGGCGGCCGCCGGCCGGCATCACCCGGCTCAACTTCCTCGGCGGCACGCCGTTCCTGCTGGCGGCGCGGACCGGGGACGCCGACCTGATGCGGCTGCTCGCCGAGCTCGGCGCCGATCCGCTGCTGCCGAACGAGGATGGCACCACCCCAATCATGGTCGCGGCGGGCGTGGGGACGTCATCGCCGGGTGAGGATCCCGGAACGGAGCCGGAGGTTCTCGAGGCGGTCCGGGTGGCCCTCGAGCTCGGTGGTGACCTGAACGAGGTAGACGACAACGGCGAGACCGTGATGCACGGGGCCGCCTACAAGCACCTCCCGAAGGTCGTCGCGTTCCTTGCCGAGGCCGGGGCCGACATCGACGTCTGGCACCAGCCGAACTCGCGCGGCTGGACGCCGCTGGAGATCGTGGCCGGCGTGCACCGCGGCATGAACATCCAGAGCAGCCCCGTGACCGCCGACGCCGTTCGCGCCGCGATGGAGGCCGCCGGCGTCACTCCGCCACTGGCCGGCCAGTAGCGTGATTCTCCAGGCGGCCGAGAAACTGCACAAGGTCATCTGGGCCATCAGTAGCGGCTTGGTGGACCCGCTTCAGGTCCAGCGACTCGTAAGCGTGCGCCACCAGGTTGCGGAATCCGGCCGCCCGCACGAGGCGGTCGGCGAGTGCGATCTCGATGATCCCTGCGTTCTGGAGGCGCCGGAACGCGTCCGCGTAGCTGCCGGGAGTGCCCAGCCGCAGCGCGAGGCAGGCGCCCATCGCGACGTCGATCACGATCTGCGTCGCCTGCCAGAGATGGAGCACGACGGCGTCCGAGGCGTCGGTCGCGGGCTCGAAGTCGGCGGGCGATGACGGCAGGCGGTCCGCCACTCGCGCCAGATGCCGCTCCACGGCCATGGTGCGCTCGGCCAGCACGGCCCGGTCGAGCACGCTCATGGCCGGAGGCTCTCCAGGATCTCGTCGTACCCGCGCTCGAAGGTCGGCGCGTTGTCGCACCAGAAGCGCACCGCTTCGAGGCGGAAGCGGTCGAACGCCTCGGCCTCGGACTCGTGCAACAGCACTCCGTCGCGGGCGGCCCGATAGCGCAGCAGACCGCCGGCTCGCCGGAGATCCACCAGGTCGACCCGGTCGTCCGCGAGCGCCTCCACCAGGCCGGCGAGCAACCCGGGCACGTCGGCGGCCGCGTCCGCCAGGTAGCCGAGGTCCCAGTCCGCACCGGGTCGCGAGTCTCCCCGCGCCCGTGAACCGAACAGGATGAGGAGGTCGAGCCCGACCGTCGCCCGGGCCGCCGAGGCCACCCCATCGAGCACCGGTTTCGGAAGCGCGCGGTCCATGCCGGCCTCGTATACCGGCAGGGTGGGCGGGCAGCGGCCCCGGGACCGGCTCCGCCTCCGCCTCCGGCTCCCGGGACCGTCACGTCCTGCCGGGACTCACCGAGGTCCGTCCCTGCGCGGGTCCGGCCTGCCGGGTGAAAGACTCAGACGAGACTGCCGAGCAGCGTCAGCGCCGGGGCGACGCGGATACCGTCGCGGTTGACGTAGTCCTTCGTTCCGGTGGCCGAGATCTGCCACGCGTCGCAGTCGGGGAAGCGCACCTTGAAGTAGCGCAGCCCCTTGTCGACGGGTGCGTCGGCCCACTTGCATTCGACGCAGCGCAGCGGCCGCCGCCCGTCCACGATCAGGAAGTCGACCTCGCGGCCGTCCGTGTCGCGAAAGTAGCGCAGCTCCACGTCGCGCCCCCGCGTGTCCTGCTGGTGGTGCACCCACTTCAGCAGGTGGCAGGCGACGAGGTTCTCGAAGCGCGCCGCCTCGTCCGGCACCACGGACCAGTCGACGTGATAGTGCTTCTGCTCCTTCTTGACGGCGCGGACGGCCGGCGCCCCGAACGGCGGGAGCCGGAAGATCGCGTAGAGGCGTTCGAACACCTGCAACCAGGCGGCGGCGGTCTGGTGGCTGACCTGCAGATCCTCCCGAATCGCGTTGATCGAGAGGGGCGAGCCGACCAGCTCGGGCAAACGCAGCATCAGCAATTCCAGCGTGCCCAGGTCCTGGACGCGTTCGAGCGCGGTGACCTCCTCGCGGATCAGCAGCGTGCGGTGCTGTCGCGACCACCGGCGCGCCTCCACCTGCGAGCTGCGCAGGTACGGTTCCGGGAAGCCGCCGAGGGTCAGCAGGTCGCGGAGCTCGGCCGGCGTTCGCAGGCCCAGCTCGGCGGCCGACAGCGGGTGCAGGCGCAGGAGGTGGTAGCGCCCCTGCAGCGAGTCGCCGCCGAAGCGGTACAGGTCGAGGCGCGCGCTGCCGGTCACCAGGATGCGCATCCCGTGTCGGCGGGTCTCACGGGCGTCGTACAGCCCCTTCAGGTAGTTGCGCCAGTCGCGGTACTTGTGGATCTCGTCGAAGACCCAGAGTCCGGTTGCCGGGAGCTCGCGGCGCAGGATGCGCTCACGGTCCTCGGCGACGTCCCAGTTGAGATAGCCGGCCCCGGCTCCCGGCAGCGTCCGGGCGAGCGTGGTCTTGCCGACCTGGCGGGGCCCGGCGACGAAGACCATCTTGCTCGCGAGATCGCGCTCGATCTGGTCTGCCAGATACCTTGGACGGGCCGCCACGCGGGCACGGTATCAGTATTTTGGGGCCTGGTCCAAATTACTCATGAGTATTCTGCAGTGCGACAGAATCGGCCGTCGCACGCCGGGGCGCCGGGGGAAGAGGGTCGTCGGCGCGGGCCGTAGCCGCCCCAGCCTGCGTGCGCCGCCGACCTCGGACGGGCTCGATCGCCCCCGCGCGGTGCCGGCGGGCGTGCCCCGGTGCGCGGCGAGGTTGCGCGACAGGGGCGACCACCTCAGCCGCGTGCCTTCAGCGAGAGGTCAGCCGTGTCCAGCGGAGGGCGGTGACCGTTTCCCGGCCTTCCCCGTCCGTTCCCACCGGAGGCCGCAGCGTCAGGTGGGTGTCGCTCAACTCGTAGTAGCGCCGGGCCTCCGTGCCGGCGCCCTGCGGGTTCCCGCTTCCGACGAGGTGGTGGATCAGGTACCCCTGGTCGCGCGGTCCCGGGCAGGTGATGCAGCCTGCGACCTCGTTCACCTCGTACGGGCCGAAGTAGCTGACGTAGCTCTCGGTGAGGCGGAGCGCCTCGTCGGCGGTCGGCGCCTCGCCG
>JAPOWL010000293.1 GCA_026707615.1 Acidobacteriota bacterium
TGCTGAGCCGACTCATTCGGCAGACGGTGCCCGCCGCGCGGGTGGCGCAGGTCAACGACGTCCGCAGCCTCGCGGCGGCCGAGGCGCTGCTGGCGGGACCATGACGCCGCGATCGCCGGGAACGCCCATGATTGACCTCTCGGGCCGCGTTGCGCTGGTCACCGGTGCGTCCCGCGGAATCGGACGGGCGGTGGCGCTCCGACTTGCCGCGGCCGGCGCGTCCGTAGTCGCCGGGGCCCGCGCGGACCACGCGGAGGGAGTCGTGCGCGAGGCGGTCGCGGCCGGCGGCGCGGCGCTCTCGGTCGGCCTCGACGTGACCGACGCGAACAGCGCGCGGCGGGCCGTGCAGGCGGCGGTGGACGGCTTCGGCCGGATCGACATCCTGGTCAACAACGCCGGCATCGTGAGCGACCAGCTCACGGTGCGCATGAAGCCGGCGGAATGGAACGCCGTGCTGGCCACGAATCTGACGGGTGCCTTCACCTGCTGCCAGATGGTGCTGCGCCCGATGCTGAAGCAGCGGTCGGGGCGCATCATCAACGTCGGGTCCGTCGTCGGGCAATCCGGCAACGCGGGGCAGGCCAACTACGCGGCGACGAAGGCGGGGCTGACCGGGTTCACGAAGTCGCTGGCGCAAGAGGTGGCCTCGCGGGGCATCACCGTCAACGTGGTGGCGCCGGGCATGATCGACACGGACATGATCGGCGGGCTGGACGGACGAGCTCGCGAGGCGATGGCGGGCCGGATCCCGCAGGGTCGTCTGGGAAGACCGGACGACGTGGCGGCCGCGGTCTGCTTTCTCGCGTCCGACGATGCGTCGTATATTACGGGGCAGGTCCTCGGCGTCAATGGCGGGATGTACATGTAGGAGGCTGGTTGCATGGCGGTTGCTGACAAGGTCAAGGAGATCATCGTCGAGCATTTGGGCGTGGACGAGGACGAGGTGACGCCGGACGCGTCCTTTGTCGAGGACTTGGGCGCAGACTCGCTCGACACCGTAGAGCTGGTCATGCAGCTCGAAGAAGAGTTCAAGCTCGACATCCCCGACGAGGACGCCGAGAAGATCACCCGCGTCCGGGAGGCGATCGAGTACATCGAGTCGCACGCGGGCCGCAGCAGCAGCAGCGGCGGCAGCGACGGCAGCGACGGCAGCGACGCCGAGACCGGCAAGGTGGCGTCCGAATCGACCGACGAAGGCTAGGACCTTTGCAGAGGCGCGTCGTCGTCACCGGAGTCGGGCTGGTGTCGTCGCTCGGTATCGGGACCGAGCCGACCTGGGAGTCGCTGTGCGCCGGTCGGAGCGGCATCGGCGAGATTACCCACTTCGATGCTTCCGCATTCGCATCCCGCATTGCCGGCGAGGTCAAGGACTTCGACCCTCTGCAGTTCGTCGACCGGAAAGACGTCAAGAAGATGGACGTCTTCATCCAGTACGCCATCGCCGCCTCGGAGTTCGCCCTCTGTGACGCCGGCCTGAAGGCATCGCAGCCCCTCGGCCCCGAGGTGGGCGTGTTCATCGCCTCGGGAATCGGCGGCTTCAGCACGATCGAGCGCGAGCATCAGTCCCTGCTGCGGGGCGGGCCCCGCAAGATCTCGCCGTTCTTCATACCGTCCGCAATCATCAACCTCGCCGCGGGGCAGGTCTCCATTCGCTTCGGCGCGCGGGGACCCAACTCCGCCACCTGCACCGCCTGCTCGGCATCGGCGCATGCGATCGGCGACGCCTTCGAGATCGTGCGGCGCGGGACGGCCGAGGCGATGATCGCGGGCGGCTCCGAAGCGGCCATCACGCCCCTCGGCGTGGGCGGCTTCGCGGCGATGCGCGCCCTGTCGACGCGCAACGACGAGCCGCAGCGGGCCAGCCGCCCGTTCGACCGCGATCGGGACGGCTTCATCATCGGCGAGGGCGCCGGCGTCGTGGTGCTCGAGGAGCTCGAGCGCGCCCGCCGCCGGGGCGCGTCGATCTACGCGGAGCTCGTGGGCTACGGGATGTCGGCCGATGCCTTCCACGTGACGGCGCCGGCCGAGGACGGCGACGGCGCGGTTCGCGTGATGAGCGCGGCCCTCGAGCAGGCCGCGGTAGCCCCCGAGCAGGTCGACTACATCAACGCCCACGGCACCTCGACGCCGTACAACGATCGCCTCGAGACGCTCGCCATCAAGCGCTGCCTGGGTGCCCGCGCCTCCACCGTCGCGATCTCGTCGACCAAGTCGATGACGGGACACCTGCTCGGGGCGGCCGGCGGGCTCGAAGCGGGCATCACCGCGCTCGCCGTCCGGGAGCAGTTGGCTCCGCCGACCATCAACCTCGAGAACGCGGACCCGGCGTGCGACCTGGACTACGTGCCGAACGAATCCCGGCCGCTGTCGATCGGTTACGCCCTCTCGAACTCGTTCGGCTTCGGCGGCACGAACGCCAGCCTGCTCCTCAAGAGGTACGAAGACACGTGAAGATCGCCGTCTGCATCAAGCAGGTCGTCACCCGCGACTGGCCCTTGCGCATCGACGAATCGGCGGGGTGGGTCCGCGACGGAGACGCGAGCTTCGAGATGAACGAGCCGGACGCCTACGCCCTCGAGGAGGGACTGCGGCTCAAGGAGCGGCACGGGGGCGAGGTGGTGGTCTGCTCGGCCGGTCCCGCCCGTGTCGCCCAGGTGATCCGGGAGGCCCTGGCCCGCGGCGCCGACCGGGCGATACACGTGGTGAGCGAGGATCTGGCCACCGCGGACGCGGGCGTCGTGGCGGAGGCTCTCGCCACGGCGCTCCGCGACGAATCGTTCGACCTGGTGCTGACGGGCCTGCAGTCGGACGATCAGGGATTCGGGGAGACCGGCGTGATCCTGGCGGATCGGCTCGGGTTGCCGCACGCCACCATCATCATGGAGATCGCGGCCGACGGCGACGGAGAGGGTCGTATCCGCGTGAAGCGGGAGCTCGAGGGCGGCTGGTTCCAGTGGCTCTCGATGCCCACCCCCGCCCTGCTGACGATCCAGAGCGGCATCAACCAGCTCCGCTATGCCACGCTGCGAGGCATCATGGCGGCCAAACGAAAGGAAGTCCGGACCGTGCCGTTCGCGTCTCCACCGCCATCCGCCTGGAACATCGTCGCCCTCCGCGTGCCGGTCAAGGACAAGCAGACGCGGTTCGTCGACGGCCCGCCCGAGGCGGCGGCGGCCGAGCTCGTCCGACTGCTGCGCGACGAGGCGCGCGCCCTCTGACGGCGGTCGCGTCCCGCCTCCTCCCGCGGAAGGACGACAGTGAACGATGCCGATGCCCTCGAGTGACCGCGCACCCGTCCTGGTCGTCGCCGAGCAGCGCGCCGGCGACCTCAACCCCGTGACCTGGGAGACGATCGCGGCAGCCCAGGCGGTCGGGGGGGCAGTCTCCGTGGCGGTGGCCGGCACCGGGATTGCCGGGGCGGCGGCCGAGATCGCGGCGGCGGACGTGGCCGAGGTGCTCGTCCTGGAGGACCCGGCGCTCGAGAGCTACACGCCTGACGGCTACATCGCCGTCCTCGCCTCCCTCGTCGAGCAGGAGAGGCCCGGCCTGGTGCTCTTCCCGCACACCTACCAGACGCGCGACTACGCGCCGGCGCTGGCGAACCGCCTCGGCGGCGTCCTCATTCCGGACTGCGTCGGGGCGGAGGCGCGCGACGGCGGGCTCGTCCTGCTGCGGCCGATGTTCCAGGGCAAGTTCGTGGCGGAGGTGGCGCCGGCGGGACCGGGGCCGCACTGCATCAGCTTCCAGATCGGCGCCTGGCGAGCGGACGCCGCGGCGCGGGGTGGGACGGCCGCGACGCGCACCGTTCCCGTGTCGGTCGACGGCTCGACCATCCGGCAGCGCCCGGAGGCGCCGTTCCAGGAAGCGAAGCAGGCCGTCGACCTGACGCAGGCGGAGCGGATCGTGGCCGTCGGCCGGGGCATCAAGGGGCAGGAGCACCTGCCGGTCGTGCAGGAGCTCGCGCGCTCGCTCGGCGCGGAGCTGGCCGCCTCGCGGCCGATCTGCGACTCGGGGTGGCTTCCGATGGACCGGCAGATCGGGAGCTCCGGCCAGACCGTGTCCCCCAAGCTCTACGTTGCGCTGGGCATCTCCGGCGCCATTCAGCATCTCGTGGGCATGAAGGGCTCCCGAACGATCGTGGCCGTCAACAAGGACGCCGACGCCCCGATCTTCGAGGTCGCCGACTACGGCATCGTCGGCGACCTGTTCGAGGTCGTGCCGGCCCTGGTGGCGGCGCTGGGGGAGTGAGCTGGACCGCGAGACGCTCGACGTCGACGTGCTGATCGTCGGGGGGGGACCCGCCGGCCTCGCCGCGGCCTACCGCCTTGCCACGCGCCACCGGGGCCCTGGCGGCGACCCGCCGGTCGTCGCCGTGCTCGAGAAGTCGCGCGAAGCAGGCGCCCACATGCTGTCGGGGGCGGTGCTCGACCCGTCGGCGCTGACCGATCTGATGCCGGACTGGCGGTCGCGCGGGGCGCCGGTGGAGGTTCCGGTCACCGAGGACCGCATCTACTTCCTGACCGAGCGCCGCCGGATTCCGTTCCCCGTCACGCCGCCCCCGCTCCGCAATCACGGCAACTACGTCATCTCGCTCAACCGCCTCGTGCGCTGGCTGGCCGGGCAGGTCGAGGCGGCCGGCGTCGACATCTTCGCGGGGTTCTCCGGGGCCGAACTCCTGTACGAGGGGGACCGCGTGGTCGGGGTCCGCACCGGGGACCGCGGCATCGACCGCGACGGGAACCGCAAGGCGACGTTCGAGCCGGGGGTCGACATCCGCGCCCAGGTAACCGTGCTGGCCGACGGGGTGCGCGGCAACCTGACGAAGTCCCTCGTCGAACGCTTCCGGCTCGACGAGGGACGGCTACCCCAGGTGTACGCGGTCGGGATCAAGGAGCTGTGGGAGGTGCCTTCCGGCCGCCTGCCGGCCGGGGCCGTCATCCACACCATGGGGTATCCGCTGCCGCACGAGCAGTTCGGGGGCGGGTTCCTCTACGCGCTCCCCGGCGGCGCCCTGTCGGTCGGCTTCGTCGCCGGGCTCGACTACCGCGACCCCGGGTTCGACCCGCACTCCGCGTTCCAGCGCTTCAAGCGCCACCCTCTCGTGGCCGGCCTGCTGGCCGGCGGCGAGATGGTCCGCTACGGAGCGAAGGCCCTGCCGGAGGGAGGCTGGCACGCGATTCCGCGCTCCCACGTCGACGGCGCCCTGATCGTCGGCGATGCCGCCGGCTTCCTGAACTCGATGCGGCTCAAGGGCATTCACCTCGCAATGCAGAGCGGCATCGCCGCCGCGGATGCCGCCCTCGAGGCCCTGGAGGCCCGGGACACGTCGGCCGAACGTCTCGCCCGGTACGCCGCGCTCGTCGAGTCGGGTCCGATCCGGCGCGAGCTCCATCCGGTGCGCAACGTGCACCAGGCCTTCGCGGGCGGACTCCTGCCCGGGCTCCTCTACTCCGGCCTGTCGCTGGTGACCGGCGGCTGGTGGATCCGCGATCCGATGCCGGCGCACCCCGGTCACGAGAGGATGCAGCGCGTCCGCGCAGAACGCTCGGTCGCGGCCGCCGCCGTGCCGGTCGATCGCCGGCTGACGTTCGACAAGCTGACCAACGTGCACTATTCCGGCACGCGGCACGACGAGGACCAGCCGTCGCACCTGCTCGTCCAGGATACGGACGTGTGCCGGACGCGCTGCCTCGAGGAGTACGGCAACCCGTGCACGCGCTTCTGCCCGGCCGCCGTCTACGAGATGGTGGACGCCGGGGCGGACGGCAAGCGGCTGCAGATCAACGCGTCGAACTGCGTCCACTGCAAGACGTGCGACATCATGGACCCGTATCAGATCATCGACTGGGTCCCGCCCGAGGGGGGCGGCGGCCCCCGCTACGAAGGCATGTGAGGCCGCCGGCCGCCGCGACGCGGCTGACGCGCAGCCAGCGGGCGCAGGCTGCGGCCATTGCGGCCGCCGGCTATCCGACCGTCGCCCTGCTGGGACGGACGCTGCGCTGGACGGTCCGCGGCTACGAACACTACGAGGCCCTCGAACGAGCGGGCGAGCCGCCGATCTTCGCCTTCTGGCACGGGCGCATCCTCGCGGCAACCTACTTCTGGCGGCGGCGCGGCATCGTCGTCATGACCAGCGCGAACTTCGACGGCGAGTGGATCGCGCGCATCATCGAGCGGTTCGGGTACGGCACGGCCCGGGGATCCACCTCCCGCGACGGTCGCCGGGCCCTGGTCCAGCTCCGGCGGGACATGCAGGCCGGGCGTCCCGCCGCGTTCACCGTCGACGGCCCTCGCGGCCCGGCGCGGTCGGTGCAGCCGGGGGCCGTCTGGCTGGCGCGGCTGACGGGGCAGCCGATTCTGCCGTTCCACATCGAGGCGTCCCCGTGCTGGACCGTGCGGAGCTGGGACCGGGCGCAGGTTCCGAAGCCGTTCGCCCGCGCCGCGATCGTCGTGGGGCAACCCATTCCCGCGCCGCCGGCGAGCGAGGAGCGGATCGAGACGACGAGGCTGGAGCTCGAGCGGGCGTTGCACGGCGCCACGCGCCGTGCGCTGGCGCTGATCGGCCGGGACGCCTGAGACAAGGGGGCCGAAGTGGCGAGGGAAGACGTGCTGGTGATCGGGTCGGAGCGCTTCCGCGATCACGCGACGCCGGCCGGACATCCGGAGCGTCCGGATCGGGCGCAGGTGATGACGGCGGTCGTCTCGCGCTGGCAGGCCGACGGCGGCCGCACCGTCGAACCCGCCCCGGCAACGGATGCCGCCCTCGAGCGGGTGCACGCGGCTCCCTACGTCCGATCGATAGGCGCGACGGCCGGGCGCCGGGTGCGCCTCGACCCCGACACGTACGCCGCGCCGGAGTCGGAGGCGGTGGCCCGGCTCGCGGCCGGGGCGGCGCTCGCGGCGGTCGATCACGCCCTCGACCGCGACGCGATTGCGCTGGCTCTGGTCCGGCCCCCCGGTCACCACGCGGAGCGGGAGCGGGCCATGGGCTTCTGCCTCTACAACAACGCGGCCGTCGCCGCGGCCCACGCCCTCGACCGGGGGCTCGAACGGGTCGCCGTCGTCGACTACGACGTGCATCACGGCAACGGCACGCAGTGGATCTTCTACGACGATCCGCGGGTGCTCTACCTGTCCACGCACCAGTACCCGTTCTATCCCGGCACGGGGGCGGCGGACGACGTCGGGCGCGGCGACGGGGCGGGCTTCACGGTCAACATCCCTCTCGCGGCGGGCGCCGGCGACGCGGACCTCGATCGCGTCTTTCGCGAAGTGGCCGTGCCGATCCTGGCGGCCTACGAGCCCGAGCTGATCGTGCTGTCGGCGGGGTACGACGCGCACGCGGACGATCCACTGGGTGGGATGCGCCTGACCACCGGCGGGTTCGCCACGCTCGACCGCCGCCTGCGCGCGGTTGCGGAGCGCGTATGCCGCGGGCGGCTGGCCGTCGTCACGGAAGGGGGCTACGACCTCGCCGCCCTCGGAGCCTGCCTGGAAGGCACCCTGGAGGTGGCCGCGGGCGCACCCCCCGGGGCAATCCCCGGCGTGGAGGGAGCCAGCCCCGCGGCGGAGGCGGCCCTGGCGGCCGTCCGGCCGGCGCTCCGGGCCTTTTGGCCTACACTATGAGTTGACGGCGGCACGCCGGCGCCGCTCCGGCGCCGCCAGGAGCTTGCGCCGCAGAAACGCAACGGTCGTGAGCCCTGCGGCGCAAGCTCCTGGACCGGTGGGGGCTGGGGCCGAACACGGAGCCCGCGACGGGTTCGGCGGCGCTACCGATCCAGTGCGCGACTACGACCCGCAGGCCATCGAACGGAAGTGGCAGCGGCGGTGGTCCGAGGAGCGGGCGTTCGAGGTCACCGAGGACCCGACCCGCCCCAAGTACTACTGCCTCGTGATGTTCGCCTATCCGTCCGGCCACGCTCATGTCGGCCACGTCCGCAACTACATGATCGGCGACGTGATCGCCCGCATGAAGCGGATGCAGGGCTGCAACGTGCTGCATCCGTTCGGCTGGGACGCGTTCGGCATGCCGGCCGAGAACGCGGCGATCAAGAACGAGTCGCATCCGGAACGCTGGACCCGCGCGAACATCGCGCACATGAAGAGCCAGCTCCAGCGCCTCGGCATCGGGTACGCGTGGGAGCGCGAGATCGCCACGTGCGATCGCGAGTACTACCGCTGGAACCAGTGGCTGTTCCTGAGGATGTACGAGCGCGGCCTCGCCTATCGGAAGCGCTCGTCCGTCAACTGGTGCCCCGACTGCCGGACCGTGCTGGCCAACGAGCAGGTGGTGGACGAGGGGTGCTGGCGCTGCGGGGCCGGGGTGGAGGCGCGCGAGCTCGAGCAGTGGTTCCTGCGCATCACGCACTACGCGGAGGAGTTGCTCGAACGCATCGGGAAGCTCGAGTCCTGGCCCCGCAAGGTGCTCACGATGCAGCAGAACTGGATTGGGCGATCGGAGGGGGCCCGGGTCCGGTTCGATCTTCTCGCCGTCGACGGATCGGACGGTGCCGCAGGTGATGCGATCGAGGTCTTCACGACGCGGATCGACACCATCCACGGCGCCACGTTCGTGCTGCTCGCGCCGGAGCATCCGCTCGTCGAGCGGCTGGCGGCGGAAAGCTCCGACCGCGAGGGCTTTCGAGACCGCGTCGGACGGTTCCGAGCCCTCGATCGCATGGCCCGCCTGACCGGGCAGCTCGAGAAGGAGGGCTTCGATACCGGGCGGCGGGCACGCAACCCGTTCACCGGCGAGGCGGTTCCCATCTGGATCGCGAACTTCGTGCTGGCCGACTACGGGACCGGCGCGATCATGGCCGTGCCGGCCCACGACCAGCGCGATTTCGAGTTCGCGCGCAAGTACGGGCTCCCGGTGCGGGTGGTGATTCAGCCGGAGGAAGGACCGGAGCTGGCGGGGGAGACGCTCGAGGAAGCCTCGGCGGCGCCGGGGACGGCGGTCGCGTCGGGCGAGTTCTCGGGACTGTCGAGCGCGGAGGCCGTCAAGGCCATGACGCGTGCGGCGGAGGCCCGGGACATCGGTCGCGGCGAGATCCAGTACCGCCTGAAGGACTGGGGAATCTCCCGGCAGCGCTACTGGGGGACGCCGATCCCGATCGTCTACTGCGACGCGTGCGGGGTCTGCCCGGTGCCGTACGAGGACCTCCCGGTGGTACTTCCCGATGTCGAGGTCTTCACGGGGCGCGGCGACTCGCCGCTCGGGCAGGTGCCGGAGTTCGTGTCGGCGCGGTGTCCGAGCTGCGGGGGGGAGGCGCGGCGAGAGACGGACACCATGGACACGTTCGTCGACTCCTCCTGGTACTTCTACCGCTTCTGCGACCCGCAGAACCACGGCGCGCCGTTCAGCCCGGAGTCCGTGCGCTACTGGGCGCCGGTGGACTTCTACATCGGAGGCGTCGAGCACGCCATCCTCCATCTCATCTACTCGCGCTTCGTGTGCAGCGTGATGCGGGACCTCGGACTCGTGACCCACGACGAGCCGTTCACGCGGCTGTTGACCCAGGGCATGGTGCTGCGCAACGGCGCGGTCATGTCGAAATCCAAGGGGAACGTGGTCGATCCGGACGAGATGATCGCGACCTACGGCGCGGATGCCCTGCGGCTCTACGAGATGTTCGTGGCCCCCCCGGAAAAGGAGATCGAGTGGACGGACGCGGGGCTCGAGGGGAGCGCGCGCTTCCTCGGCCGCGTCTGGCGCCTGGTGATGCCGTTCGCGGCGGCGTTCTCATCCGGCGCCGGCCAGGCGGCGGAAGTCGGCGGCGCGGCATCCGCACGGCAGCGCGGGGAGGCGGAACGGGCGCTGCGGCGCAAGACGCACGAGACCATCCGCCGGGTCTCGGACGATCTCGACCCGCGGGTGCACCTCAACACCGCTGTCTCCGCTCTCATGGAACTGGTCAACGAAACTTACGCCTTCTGCGAGCGGACGCGGCTCGGACCGTTCGCGGCCGCTCCGGACGAGACGGTGTCGGCCCCGGGGACGCCGGCGGGAGCCCTCGGCGCGGTGCGCGAGGCGGTCGAGGCGCTGATCCGGATGCTGGCGCCGTTCACGCCGCATCTCGCCGAGGAGCTCTGGGAGTCGATCGGGAAGGCGGGCGGGGTCACCGCGGCGGGTTGGCCGGCGTTCGATCCCGAGATCGCGCGCGCGGATGAGGTGGAGCTGCCGGTGCAGGTCAACGGGAAGGTGCGTGCCCACCTGACCGTGCCGGCGGAGACGCCGGAGGCGGAGGTGCGGCGCCTGGCGCTCGCCGATCCCCACGTGCAGGCCCGAACGTCCGGCCAGCAGGTGGTCCGCGTCATCCTGGTGCCGCGCCGCCTCGTCAACGTCGTGACCCGACCGGCGCCCGCGGAGCGGGCGGGAGCGCACTGATGCCACAGACGACAAGGACGCGGACCGGCCGGCGGGCACCGAGCGCGGCGGTCGTCCTGCTGCTCGCGCTCGCTTGCACCTCGTGCGGCTACACGCTGGCGGGGCGCGGCTCGTTCCTTCCCGAGTACATCGAGACCATCGGCATTCCGACGTTCGAGAACCGGACGCCGGTCTTCGAGGTCGAGCGGCTGCTCACGCAGGAGGTCCGAACCGCGTTCATCGGGCGGGGCTCCTACCGCGTGCAGACGGACGAGTCGGGCGCCCAGGCGCGCCTGTCGGGGAGCATCAACAACATCACCATCCAGCCGGCGAGCTTCAGCGCCGAGCAGCAGGCGTCTCGCTACGTGCTGACCCTCACCGCCTCGATCGAGTTCGTCGACCTGACCACGAACGAGGTGATCTGGAGCAACACCAGCCTCATCTTCAGCGAAGAGTACGACGTGGCCTCGGGGGCCGGCGACGTCTCCAACGCTTCGGCGTTCTTCGGACAGCGGAGCAACGCGGTCGAGCGCATGGCAACCGACTTCGCGACGACCGTCGTCAGCTCCATCCTCGAGGCGTTCTAGGGCGTGCGCCGCAGCACGCTCACTCCCCGCGCGCTCCGCGAGCGCCTCGCGTCCGGCGAGGCGGTGCCGATCTGCGTCCTGCTCGGCGACGACGAGCACGAGAAGACGGCGCTCGCAGCCGAGTTCGAGGCCACCGTCGACGCCGGCCTGCGCGCCTTCGACTGCGAACGCTTCCACGGGGGCGAGGGGTCGCTTGCGGCGGTCCTGGATGCGGCGCGCACCCTGCCGATGATGGCGCCGCGGCGGGTGGTCGTGGCCCTGCACGCCGAGCGCTGGCTGCAGCCGAAGCGGGAGACCCGCGCGGCGGCGGAAGACCTCGCGGCACTCGAAGCCTACGTCGAGGCCCCGGCTGCTCATACGACGCTGGTCCTGGTCGCGGCCGGGCTCAACGAGCAGCGCCGCGCGAGCAAGCGCCTCCTGGCCGGGGCGACGGTCGTCCGATGCGAGGGGGTCGGCACGGTGGCGGAGGCGCAACGCTGGATCCTGGCGCGCCTGCGCGAGAGCGGCAAGCAGGCCGACCCGGCGGTCGGGCGCGTCCTGGGGGCGATGGTCGGTCCCGACATCCGCCGCCTGCGGCGCGAGGTGGACCGGCTCCTTCTCTATGCCGCCGGGGAAGCGGCGGTGACCGTGGACGACGTCGCGGCGGTAGCCGGGCCGCCGGTGGCCCACGACGACTGGGCGGTGACGCGCGCCATCGAGAGAGGGGCGGCGGACGTGGCGCTGCGCGAGGCAGGGCTGGCCTTCGAGGGAGGTGCGGTGCCGCAGGTGCTGCTCGGCATGCTCGCCTGGGTGGCGCGCTCGAAGCTGCCCCCGGCCCGCGTGCCCGCGGCGATTGACGCCGTGTTCCGCACCGACAGCGACCTGAAGCGCTCCGCGGGCGAGCCGCGCCTGCTGATAGAGCGACTGATTGCCGAACTCTGCGGAGTGGGCGCGGAACGGCCGCGCGGCGATGCGGGACGGAGCGGCGGACGGGGGAGCCGGTTCGAGCGCCGGCCCCGACGCCGAGGGTAGCAGGCGGCGCCGGGAATCAGATGCCGGCGAGGCGCCGGTTGAGGCGGGCCTTGTAGCGGGACGCCGTGTTGACGTGGATGATTCCCTTGCCCGCCAGCCGGTCGATCAGCGAGACGGTCGAGCGGAACTGATCGCGCAGCGCGTCCGTCGCGCCGCCGCCGTCCTCGGTCGCTGCAGCGTCCATCGCCGCGCGCATCGACCTGAGGGCCCGGCGCATGCGGCTGCGGTACTGGCGGTTGCGGTCGCGGCGCTGGAGGCTGCGACGGTGGGCCTTGACTGCCGACTTGTGATTCGCCATCGAGCGCTGACTATACTGAAAACCCGAGACCACGGGCAAACTCTACGCAGGAGCGCGGCAGGATGTCGGAGACGTCGGAACGCACCACGCACACCTTCCAGACCGAGGCCCGCCAACTCCTCGATCTGATGATCCACTCCCTGTACTCGAACAAGGAGATCTTCCTCCGCGAGCTGGTCTCGAATGCTTCGGATGCGTGTGACAAGCTGCGGTTCGAGGCGCTCACGGAGCCGGCCCTCCTCGATGACGACCCGGACCTGGCGATCCACGTCGAGGTGGACGCCGACGCACGCACCATCACCGTCCGCGACAACGGGGTGGGCATGTCGCGCCAGGAGGTGATCGACAACATCGGCACGATCGCGAAGTCGGGGACGCGGGAGTTCGTCGAGCGGCTGACCGGCGACCGGGCGGCGGACGCCCGGCTCATCGGTCAGTTCGGCGTCGGGTTCTACTCCTCGTTCATCGTGGCGCAGCGGGTCGTGCTGACGACGCGGCGGACGGGCCTCGCGGCCGGGGACGGGGTCCGGTGGGAGAGTGCGGGCCAGGGCGACTACACGATCGAGCCGGCGGTCCGCGAGGCGCGCGGGACGGAGGTGACGCTGCACCTCCGGGAGGGCGAGGACGAGCTCCTCGACGGCGCGCGGCTGCGGGCCGTACTCCGGAAGTACTCGGATCACATCACCGTCCCGATCAGGATGCGGAAGGAGGAGGTGGCCGGCCGGCAGGCGGATACCGGGGCCGTCGACACCACCGAGCGGGTGAACCAGGCCTCCGCGCTGTGGGCACGGCCCAAGGCGGACATCACCGAGGCGCAGTACCACGAGTTCTACAAGCACGTCGCGCACGACTTCGAGCCGCCCCTGGCGTACACCCACTCCCGGGTGGAGGGGAGGCAGGAGTTCACGCTTCTCCTCTTCGTCCCGCGGCGCGCTCCGTTCGATCTGTGGGACCGCGACGAGCGCCACGGCATCAAGCTCTACGTGCGCCGCGTGTTCATCATGGACGGCGCGACGGAATTGATGCCGCCCTGGCTCCGCTTCGTGCGGGGAATCATCGATTCGAACGACCTGCCGCTGAACGTGTCGCGCGAGATCCTGCAGGACTCCCGCGACGTCGATGCGATCCGCGGCGCGGGCGTCAAGCGGGTGCTCGCGCTGCTCGAGGAGCTGGCCACGGCCCAGCCGGACCGCTACGCGGATTTCTGGCGCGAGTTCGGGCGCGTCCTGAAGGAGGGCGTCGGGCAGGACCCGGGCAACCGGGAGCGCATCGCGAAGCTCCTGCGATTCGCGTCGACCCATACGGACCGGCCCGATCAGACGGTATCGCTCGCCGAATACCTCGCCCGCGCGAAGGAGGGGCAGGAGAAGATCTACTACGTCACCGCGGAGAGCTTCTCGGCCGCCCGCAACAGCCCGCACCTGGAGGTCTTCCGCAAGAACGGCATCGAGGTGCTGCTGCTGCACGACCGGGTCGACGAATGGGTCGTGACCCACCTCGGGTCCTTCGAGGGCAAGCCGCTACGCTCGGTTGCGCAGGGCGATCTCGACCTCGGGGCGCTGGCCGGGGACGAGGAAGGCGCCCGGCGCGCGACCGTGGACGACTACCAGCCGGTCGTCGAGCGGATGCGGAAGGTGCTCGGCGAGAAGGCGAAGGAGGTGCGGATCTCCGACCGGCTCACCGAGTCGCCGGCCTGCCTGGTGACGGATCAGGACGGGATGAGCGCCAATCTGGGGCGGCTGCTCCGGGCGGCGGGGCAGGACGTGCCCAACCTGCCGCTGATCCTGGAGATCAATCCGGGCCACCCCATCGTGACCCGCCTGACGGCCGAGACCGACGACGCGCGGTTCGCCGACTGGAGCCACATCCTCTTCGACCAGGCGATGCTCGCCGAGGGCGGGCAACTCGACGACCCGGCGGGCTTCGTCAAGCGGTTGAACGGCCTGATGCTGACCCTGGCGGGGGAGGCGACGCCGCGCATCTGGACGCCGGGCGGGTAGTGGTCTGCGCCGTGGAACGGCGCCGACTCCCGCTTCCAGCGCGCCCGCGAGGGCGCGCCGCGTCAGCCTCCGCCCTCGGCCTCGCCGCCGCGGATGCGGGCGATTCTCCGGTCGCGCTCGGTCGCGTAGCGGGCGAGGTCCCGTCGGTGGTTGGCCTGGAGCTCCTCGCGTGCCTCGGGCTCGAACGTCGTGGCGAGAGCCGAGTTGAGCAGGATCTCGCACTCGGCGACCTGCGCGGCGTAGGTGCTGCGCGCCTCCGCGATGGCCGCCACCTGGTCGTCGGAGAGCGCCACGGCCTCCACGCCGGCGGCTTCGTCCTGCCGCCTGAGCTTCTCCATCGCCAGCTCGAAGGCGCTCTTCGGGGCTCCGTCTGACACGTCGGACTCCTCTGCGCGGCCGCGGGGTGCCGAAAACGCGGCTACTATGGCAGAGAGCGAAGCCGATGACCAAGTTCCTGCTCTGGTGCATCCTGCTCGTCCTGTGCTGGCCGCTCGCCCTGCTGGCCATCGTCCTGTATCCCGTCGTCTGGCTGCTGCTGCTTCCGTTCCGGCTTCTGGGCATAGCCGTGGGCGGCGTGCTGGAGCTGGTCGGGGCCGTCGTGCGGCTCCCGGCGCGCGTGCTCCGGGGACCGGGGGCGGCGTGAGAAAGCCATTGAGGTCCGCCCCCGCACCTGCTAGGATTCCAGGGGTACGCCTGTGTTCCGTACTCCCGGGAGCAGCGAGAGGGATGACATGACAACGACGCAGCACGCTCGGCGGCGGTCGACGGCGGCGCGGGCGGCCCTGGCCCTCGCGGCGGCTGTCGCGGTCATGGCGGCACTGCCCGCGGCGGGGCAGGTACTCGAGTCCGACACGGTCGCCGAGGAGGTGACCTTCACGAAGGACATCGCGCCGATCCTGCAGCGGAGCTGCCAGAAGTGCCACCAGCCCGACGCTCTGGCGCCGATGTCGCTGATCGACTACGAGGAGGTGCGTCCCTGGGCGCGGGCCATGAAGTACCGCACCGGGCTGCGGGACAAGATGGGCGTGATGCCGCCCTGGTACATCGAGAAGGACATCGGCATCCAGGACTTCAAGAACGACCCGTCGCTGACGGAGGAGGAGATCGAGAAGATCGCCGCCTGGGCCGACAACGGGGCGCCGCTCGGCAACCCGGCCGACATGCCGCCGCCCGTCGCGTTCATCGACGTCGACGAGTGGGAGATCGGCCAGCCCGACCTCATCGTGTCGTCTCCGAGCGTGGAGGTGAAGGCGGACGCGCCCGACTGGTGGGGCGCCGTTGCCGACGTCGAGACGGGGCTGCCGGAAGACCGCTACGTCTCCGCGATCGAGTTCAAGGAGATCACCGAGTCGCGCGTCGGGGAAGGCCGGCAGACCGTCGGCGGGCGCTTCGTCTTCCATCACGCGGTCATCCGCGTCGTCGGTCCCGACTTCGACGAGGAGGACCCGCTTGCGGCCGCCGGGCTCTCGAGCTGGCCGGTCCACGAGGTGGGGCGGAACGCCGACGTCTTCGATCCGAAGGCCGGCAAGGAGATGGTCGCCAACTCGAAGATCACGTTCCCCTCCCTGCACCTGCACGCGAACGGCGCCGAGACCCGGGCGCACCTCGACATCGGCTTCAAGTTCCACCCCCGGGACTACGAGCCGGAGGTGGACCAGAGGCTGATCGCCTTCGGCAACGGCGTGGACCTCGACGTCGAGGCGGAGCATCCGAACCAGACGATGGAGTCGTACTTCGTGCTGCCCGACCATGCGCGGATCGCGGTCTTCGAGCCGCACATGCATGCGCCCGGGGTGCGGATGTGCCTGGAGGCCATCTACGGCACGACGATCGAGACGCTCAACTGCTCGGGCTACGACCACAGCTGGGTGCGCGTCTACACCTACGAGGATCATGCGATGCCCCTGCTTCCGAAGGGCACCATCCTGCACATCACCGGCTGGTTCAACAACTCGGCGTCGAACCCCAACGTGCCCGACCCGCGGAACTGGTCCGGCGGCGGCAACCGCTCCGTCGATCAGATGTTCATCAACATCATGCAGGGCAGCTATCTCGATGATGCCGAGTTCAAGGCGGCCCTCGCAGAGCGGGAACGGGTGCTCGACCTGACGCCGGGCGAGCGCGTGATCGGCTGTCCGCTCTGCGGCGTCGAGGACCCGCTCAACGAGGAAGCGGCAGCCGCGGAGGCTGCGGCGGAGGCCGAAGCGGCGGCGGTCGAGGCGGCTGAGGCGGCAGGCGCCGGCCAGTAGCCCCTGCAGCCGGCCAGGCGTACCGGCGTTCCTAGAATCCCGATCGCGACGGGGCCGCGGCCCGGGGCCGCCGGCCCCGTCGCACGTTGTCACACCATGGAGGGTCGGCCATGAACGAACCGCGCACTCGCTGGCTGACGTCGCGGCTGGGCTGCGCGTTGCTCGTCGCGTCGGCGATCGTCGTCGGGACCGTGCTGGAGAGCGGCGCCCAGGAGCCCCGCAAGATGCAGGAGTCGTTCGCG
>JAPOWL010000216.1 GCA_026707615.1 Acidobacteriota bacterium
GGGGACGCCCCTGGCCTACGACGGCGTGCTCTACATGCCGAACCCGAGCGACGTCATCCAGGCCATCGACGCCGTGACCGGCGACCTCCTCTGGGAATACCGGCGCTCGCTGCCCGACGACGCGTGCGAGCGCATCCTGCCCGGCGTCTGCACGACGAACCGGAACCTGGCCATCTACGAGAACCTCATCATCGACACCAGCGTCGACGAGTTCATCTTCGCCCTCGACGCCCGGACCGGCGAGCTGGTGTGGGAGACGGAGGTGCTCGACTACACGACGCATCCCGCGAACCAGAGCACGGGGCCGATCATCGTCAACGGCATGGCCATCTCGGGCCGGAGCTGCATGCCCGCCGGGGGGCCGGACGCGTGCGTCGTCACCGCGCACGACGCGCGGACGGGCGAGGAGCTGTGGCGGCGCCGGACGATCCCGCGCCCCGGAGAGCCGGGCGACGAGACGTGGGGCGGCGTGCCGGACGCCGAGCGCCGCCACGTCGGGACCTGGATGGCGCCGAGCTACGACCCGGCCCTGAACCTGCTCTTCATCGGCACCTCGGTCACCTCGCCGGCCCCCAAGTTCATGATCGGCGGCGCCGACAACCGGCACCTCTACCACAACTCGACGCTGGCCCTCGACGCCGACACGGGCGAGATCGTCTGGTACTACCAGCATCTGAACGACCACTGGGACCTCGACCATCCGTTCGAGCGCCTGCTCGTCGACACCGTCGTGCGGCCGGACCCGTCCGCCGTGAGCTGGATCAACCCGCGGCTGCGACCGGGCGAGGAGCGGCAGGTGATGACGGGGATTCCGGGCAAGACGGGCATCGTCTACACCCTCGACCGCGCCACCGGCGAGTTCCTCTGGGCGACCCCCACGGTGACCCAGAACGTCGTCAGCAGCATCGACGGGGCGACCGGCGCCGTGTCGGAGAACCCGGAGCTGGTCTTCGGCTCGTTCGGGCAGGAAGTGCTGGCCTGCCCGACCGCGATGGGCGGCAAGGACTGGGAGGCCGGCGCCTACAGCCCGCGGACCAACACGATGTACATGCCGCTGCGGAACGCCTGCGCGCGGATGGCGGCGCTCGACGACGGCGCCCGCTCGCTCTACAGCCTCAGCATGCGCAACGAGCTGGCGCCGGGCACGGACCAGTTGGGCTCGGTGTGGGCCATCTCGGCCGAGACCGGCGTGACGGCGTGGACCCACCAGCAACGCACGGCGACGATGTCGCTCGCGGCCACCGCCGGGGGGCTCGTCTTCGTGGGCGACGTCAACGGCCGCTTCAAGGCCCTCGACGACGAGACGGGCGAGGTGCTGTGGGAGGTCAACCTGGGCTCGCCGGTCAGCGGCTTCCCGGTGACCTACGCGGTCGACGGGCGCCAGTACGTGGTGGCGGGCACCGGCACCGGCGGCAACGCCTCGCGCTGGACGGCCATGACGCCGGAGATCCGGCCGAGCGACGGGAACAACATCTTCGTGTTCGCCCTGCCCGAGTAGCCGGGACGCGGCGCGCTCCGTCCGCGCTGGCGAACGGCGCCGTCAGCCGCTCTCGCCGTGCGGCTCGCACCAGGCGATGCGCCCGACGATGCGATCGCTGTCGGACAGCGGTTGGGACAGGTGCGCCGGGTTGTCGCTCGTGGCGAACCAGTGGCCGCCGGACCGCTGCAGGCGGCGCACCGCGAGCCCCGAGTCCACCTGGAGGGCGAACAGCGCGTCGTCCTCGGGCGTCCGCTGACCGGTGTCCACGGCGACCAGGTCGCCGCTCTGGATGGTCGGCTCCATGGCGTCCCCCACCGCGCGGAAGCACATCAGCCGCTCCGGTCGGGCCCAGTCCGCCAGGGCCTCCGTCGCGACCGCGATGGAGACCTCGGGCGTCCTCTCCGGCGCCGCGCCGGCCGCCGGGCTCTCCCGCGGGGCGTCGGCAACGAGCGGGATCACGACGACGGAATCACGCGGCTGCGCGCTCCCCCCGGGGGGGTCGCTCCCGGAGACGAGATCGGGGAGCAGGGCCGCGGCGGACGCGGCCCGATCCACGAGGCCCTTCACGACGCCCATGCCCTCGCGGAGCCTCGATGCCATCACGTCCTTGTCGATGACCTCGATGGCGTCCGCGACGTCGGCCTCCCTCGGCAGGTGGAGGGCCTTCGCGATCTCCGGCGGGAGGTTCGGCCGGCCGAGCCTCCGCCGGCGGGCGGGGCCGATGTAGAACTCCAGCCCCAGGACCGACGACATCAGCTCCAGGGTGGTACTGCGCGCCGCTCGCCCCTGGAGCAGGCTGCGAAGTTGACCGAGGGGGATCCCCGTCCGGGTGGAGACA
>JAPOWL010000056.1 GCA_026707615.1 Acidobacteriota bacterium
CCGGCGCATCCGGGCCGTGGCCCAGACCGTCGCGGCGCTCGACGGCCGCCGGCAGCTCGAGAGCGGAGACCTCGCCGAAGCCGGACGCCTGCTCTACCACGGCGACGACGGATGACACCCGGGGGAACCTCGTGACGACCACACGAACAGAACCGCTCGTCCGCCGCCGCGTGCGGCGGCTCCAGCTTCTCCACAAGCTTGTCGCGACACTGCCGGCGTACGCAGGCGAGCTCGGGGCCGACGTCCAGCACCTGCCGGAGGAACGACTCCTCGAGCGGAGCCAGACCCGACCGGCCCCGCGCATCGACGCCCTCAACATGGCGACCATCTACGGCGAACGCACGGACGGCTGCGGCACGGTCGGCCGTCTGGCCGGTCTCACGATCCTCGCGTACCCGGAGGAGGCCGCCGAGGTCCGCTCGCGAATCGCACGCGAGCGGAAGGTGCGGGAACGCATCATCAGCCTGTTCGAGGTCGCCACGTGCGTCCTCGGCCTCGATGAGGAGACCCGCGACGCCCTGTTCTTCGGGCTCGGCACCGACTTGGCGGAGGACTTCGTCAAGGTCCCGAAACGCGCGGTGCTCGCGGCGCTGGATCGAACGATCGCCGGGGCAAGCGGCACCGCCATCTGGCACCGGACCGGGACCGCGGCCCGATGACCTCCCGGCAACACACCTCCGAAGCCACGCGACCCCGACACCCAACGACATGACGAATATCCACACGAGCCCTTGGGGCGGCGTGCAAAGCGCGACCGTCCTCGCCCCCGGCATCACCCTGATCGAGACCGCCTCCCACGGCGGGCTGCACCTCGCCGGACCAGCCCTTGAGGCGATCCCCCGCGCCGTCGGCGCGACCTTCATCAACGGCCCGAGCTGGGCCGAGGAAGACTGCGAGCTGGCCATCGCGCTCGCGATCCTCCACGCGGCCGGGCTCGTCCCCGCCGACAAGCTCCTGGGGTTGACCCCGGCCCGGTTGGCCGACATCGCCCGCCGCACCGCCCAACAGTTCGACGCCTACGCCTGCGCCCTGAAGCACCTGCCCGCCGCCTGAGCCGCCGGCGCACGCCGGGGCTTCAGCCCCTCGTCCCCGAACAACCCGAATCGAGTCACCCGCGCCCGGCCCTCCGCCGGACGCACGAGGAGAACACTGCGCATGACCGTAACCATCAAGCCGCTTGCCCGCGGCGAACGCCGCCGCGAGGTCCGCATCGGCCGCACCGGCAAGGGCTATCTCGTCAAGACCCGCGGGGCGTACGTCCTCGAGGGCCTCAACCGCTGGCGCGCCTACAACGGCATGCGGTTCCCGACCGTCGCCGCCGCGCGGGCGTGGCTCAACGAGCAGTTCGCCGACGTCGACGAGGCGGATCCCCCGCCGGCCAGGCCCCGGGCCTGAGCCATGCGGCGCAAGCACGTCGAGCGCTACCGTCTCTACGACTGCGACGGCGGCGACGCGCCCCTGGCAAACGGGCCAGGCCGCACTCGACCGGTGGCGCCCCGGACTGACCGTCCGCTGGCTGCTACCTCCGGAGAAGCCGGCCCGCCGCATCTCCCGACAGGCCCGACACCGCCTGCGCCGGCGGCGGCTGCGCAAGCGGCTCGAGCGCCAGGCGCCGCTCTTCGCGCGCGAGCTCGAGCGGCAGGCCCTCGCCGCCCGGCCCGACTACTACTACGGAACCCCGACCAAGCGATGACACGACAACCCGCAATCACGAGCCGCTTCGCCGGCCAGCGCTTCCCGGTCGGCAGCATCGTCGCGTTCCGCGACCGCCGCGGCCGGAGCATCCGCGGCAAGGTGGCCGAACTCCGCCCACAAGACGCACTGGTAGCGGCCGGCGACCACGGCCACTACCGCGTCCCCTACACGGCCCTGCGCCTGATCGCCCCCGGCCCGCGGGGCGGCGCGACCCTCGCCGAGATCGAGGCGCTGGCCGACGACCTTCTACGAACCCACGAGCTGACCGGCGGCCTCGGCCCCGGGTGGCGCTTCCACTTCGAGACCACGGCCAACCGCGCCGGCGTCTGCCATCACCGGACGAAGACCATCGCGATGGCCGTCAGCTACGCGCTTCGCGCCGGCCGGCACGACATCCGGGACACCCTCCTCCACGAGATCGCCCACGCCATCGTGGGACCCACCCACCACCACGACCGCGTCTGGAAGGCGAAGGCCCGCGAGATCGGCTGCTCGGCCGAGCGCTGCACCACCATCGCGCACAGCGCCGGCCGGTGGATCGCCCGCTGCGCGACTTGCAGCCGCACGTGGGTCCGGCACCGCCTGACGGCCCGGCTGCGCCGCGGCGTGAGGTGCGGCCGCTGCGGCACCCGCCTCACCTGGACGCCCAACACCGACGGCGTCACCGGCTAGGCGACCCCGCCCGGCCCGTACCCCGCCGCACCGACCTGCCCGATCGGAGGGCGACCCGCATGAAACAACCAACCGACGCCAAGACCATCGACGGACCGATCGCTTCGCTGGGGACGTACATCGATCTCGAACTCGCGTTGAGCGACGCGCTCGGCGACCGGCTCCACCGCACCTCGACCGGCGCCGGCGCCGTGTGCCACGCCGCGCCGGCCGAACTCCACGCGGCGCTGGCCAACATCGCGAGCAGCGCGGGACGCGCGAAGACGCGCCGTCTCGCCCGCACCCTCGCACGGCGGCTCGAAGACGCCCTGCGAAAGCACCCTGGAGCCGAACGCATCGCCATGACGCTCCATCGACTCAGCGGCCAATGAGCAGAACACGCACGACCGGGATCGTGGCGCCTCCCGCCGCCGCCGCACCGTGAACCACGCAACGATCTCGTCAACGACAAGGGAATCACGATGCCCGACACCCGCACCGACACGGCGCCGCCGAGCCAGGACTGGCGCGTCATCCACACCTACACGCGCGCCGAGGCCCTCGCCGACGGCGTCCTCGTCGACGTCACCCCCACCGCCAGGGAAGCCGGCTTCAAGGTCCCGACGGCGGTCACCGCCGCCGTCTTCGACGAATGCATCGAGTGGACCGAGGAAAACGCCGAGCAAAGCCGGACCTACCAGGACCAGGCCGGCCGCCTCTGGGACGTCCTGTACCTCGCCGCCGTCAAGGCCCGCTCCCTCCGCGGCAGGCGCCAGAACCAGCTCCTGTACGAGATCCACGTCGTGCCCAGGCCCGGCCACGACCACCCGCGCCTCCGCACCCTCAAGCTCGTCATCGGCCCGGGCGACGACGCCGAGCCCGTCGCCACGATCATGCTGCCCAACGAGGACTAGCAACCCCGCCAAAGGATGCGCGAGTGCAACTGCCTCTGCGCAACCCCGACGCCAACCCGGAGAGAGCTCGTGGCCGCCGCCCGGCGGCACCGGAGAAGACGTGATGAGGATTGCACGACCAAGCCCGGCCGACCCTGAACGGTGGGCACGGGCGGCAGCCCGCCAGCGGCGGCGAGACGAGAGGGTCGCCGCCGGCGCCCTCCGGCGGGCGCAGGGATCCCCGACGGCCGCGGCCGTCGCGCTCCGCGACGAAGCCGGCGCGTACCGGGCGGAGGCCGACAGGCTCACGACCAACTGCCTCGACGGCAGCCTCGGGGCATGGCGCGCGGCCGAGCGCCGCGACCGCGCCGCGGACCTGCTCGATCCCGGAGGCGGCTCGTGAAGGTCAAGCGCGGCGCCCGCGCTGTCGAGGCGGCCGCCCTCAAGGCGATCGAGCGGGCGCAGCAGAGCGGTCCGCCGCGCGACGAGTACGACGAGCTGCAAGGCTCGCTCAAGCGAGGGCGCGCGGCAGCGTCCCGCCTCGGCCACAACCTCACCCGGTGGAAGCGCCGGGCCTACGCTCCCAACACCGCCGCGACCGCGTTCTGCAGGCACTGTCGCGCCACCGCCCTCGTCAACCTCGAGCACGCCTCCGACGCCTACGGCCCCGCCCTCAAGAACCGCTGCAGCGCCCCCAGGACCGATCCGCCCGCCTGAACGCCCCCGTGCGCGCCACGACGAACGTCGCGCGCCAACCCAATCCGCAACGTCGTCCCGAACCGGAGAACGAACCGCAGAGACCACCTCGCAAGCCATGACCAGCATCAGACGACAGGAGGACCGGACCCCGGCGCCGGGGGTCCCGGCCTTCCGGATCACCGTGGAGCTGCCCGCAGCGTGGCAGAGCTACATCGCGAACCACGCGACCGACATCTTCGACGACATGGAGCCCGACGACCCGTGGAACCGGGCCGCCGCCGACCGGCAGGCCGCCAGCCTCGAGAAGGAGGGCTACGCGCTCCTCGGCCCGGTGATCGGGGCGGAGGCCGAGTTCGGCCGGCACGAGGGAACGCTTGGCGCAATCGCGACCTACGAGGCTGTGAACCACGACGTCCTCGACGGCGACGAGGCCGCCGGCATGTGGCGCTTCAGACCGGCCGGCAGCGACACCGAGTACCTCATCCTCCACCGCACGGAAGGCCTCGTCTGGCTGCCCGAGCACTGGCGGCGCAAGCTGGCCGAGCCCGGCTGCGAGCTCGACGAGTGCGACATCGAGTGGCCCGACCCCGCCAGCGGCGACCCCGCAAACCCACCCTGCACGGATCTCGGCGAGATGCCGGGAGACTGGGACCCGCGCGACCGCACCCCGCCACCCCAGGACCTCGACGTCTGGGACGACGACGCCTACGAGCGCACGGCCCGGGCGCTCGCGTCGCGCGGGTGGACCCTCGACCAGGCCCTCGACGGCCCCCGCTTCGGCTGGTTCCTCGGCCAGTGGGGACCGCTCCGCCCGTACGTCCTGACGAGCGACCGCGACCAGGAAGGAGACACCGGGACCCGGCCCTGGGTCCAGACCGGCGGGAGGCGGTTGTGACCACGACCCGGCGGCCGGCCGGCAACCGGCGCCTGCTCCGCCAGGCCCGGCGCGCCGCGGCGATCCTCCGATGGCGGCAGGCGGGCGCCTCCGCCGCGGTCATCGCCCGCGGGCTCGGCACCGACATCCGGACCATCCAACGGACCCTCGCCGACCTGCGAAGGCGGGCCGGCCGGAAGGAGAGACCATGACGAGCAGCAGGAAGCAGACCATCCGAGCCAGGATCGCCCGCGAGGCGATCGCGAAGGTGATGCAGTTCTTCGACGGCACTCTGGCGCAGGCGCTCCACGAGATCCTCCAGAACGCCCGCCGATCGGGCGCGACGGCGGTCGCCATCACGCGCGACCAAGCCAACACCCGGATCACCGTGAGCGACGACGGCCGGGGCATCGGCGACCCGACCGCACTCCTCGCGTTCGGCAGGAGCGGCTGGCCGAAGGACCTGCACGGCGCCGAGCACCCCGCCGGCATGGGCTTCTTCTCGCTCGCGCGGCGGTCGCCCCGGATACGCTCGCGGGCGGCCCGGCGCGCCGCCTGGAGCGTCCAGCTCGGGGAGGACCACTTCGTCGGACGCGCGCCCGCGGCCGTCGCGGCGGACCCCGGCTGGAACCGCGACCACGGCACCGAGGTGACGTTCTCCGTGCTGCCGACCGACAGCTGCTGGATCCCGACCGTAATCGCGGACGCCGTGCGGCACTACCCGATCCCGGTAACCGTCAACGGACGCAGGCCCGAGCAGACCGACTTCCTCGAGGACGCGGTCCGGACCGAGACCTGGCGCGGACTGCGGGTGGGCGTCTTCCACTCGTCCAGCCCCAACTGGGCGACCCCGGCCGTCAACTTCCACGGGCTGCACGTGGCCTTCTCCGACCTGCCCCGGGTGCAGGCGCTGCCCGGCGCCGACGCCGACGCGCCCCGCACGTGGTGGACGCTCGCCGACGTCATCGACTGCCCCGACCTCGAGCTGACCCTGCCGACCCGCACCGCGATCGTGCAGACGCCCTTCACGGCCGAGCTCGTCAGCGAGGCGACGCGGATCATCTACCGCGCGATCGCCGCCGCGGGCCAGGCGCCCCGGCTCGGCTACGAGATCCGGACGAAGGCGGCCGCAGCCGGCATCGCGCTCCCGGCCGACCCGCGCCACCTCACGCCCTGGGAACCCAAGAACGCGCGCGACGCGAAACCCCTCAACCGCCCGCGGCATCCGGACCTCCAGCACGCCGTCCTGGTGGACGACGACGAGCTGGACGCCGCCGAGTCCCAGACGCTCGCCTGGGCGGCGAAGGAATGCGGCTCCCTCGGCCGGTACTGGGACATCGAGAGCGGCCTACGGGGCTACCGGTGGTACGACGAGCTCCCGTGCATCGTCGGCGTCAACATCCACATGAGGAGCGGGACGCGGACGCAAACGAGCACGCGCCAGACCCGCCGGAACGGCGAGAGCCCGTTTCGCGGCGCCGTCGACGAGATCGAGCTCGAGCTCCTCGTGAAGCGACCCGGATGCGGCGCGCCCGGCAAGGTGCGCATACCGACCAGCGCGGCGCTGCTCAGCCCGGAAGGGGGCGGGACCATCGAGATCGAGCCCGTGTTCGTCACCCGCCGCGACGCGCCGATCGATAGAGGCGCCCTCGGCAGCGCACTGGCGGAGGCGTACTTCCAGCCGTCGTTCGACAGCGACGCCGACAGCATCGACACGCAGTTGCGCGAGTACCGCCGGCGGATCGCCTACCTCGTGACCGAACTCCTCGAGTCCCGCGAGGCCGCGGCCGACGCCGATCTCCGCGAGCTCATGGCGACCTGCATCCTGCCGTCGATGAGCGGCGAGTCGAACGTCGACATCGAAATCCGCAACGGCGCCCTCACGGCGATCCGCCGGATCTGACCGCGCCCACCCCCGGCAGAACCATCATCCCCTCGGCCGACGCCACGTGAGCAGGCCCCCGACCCGGCCCGGCCTTTCCTCCACCGGAACGCCGACTCCCGGAACCAGCCCCACGACGAAGCCGGCCCCGAGCGCGAGCGACGGGCCGGCCCGCCCCGCGAAGCCATCGTCCACGAACAGGAAAGCCCGAGATGAGCCAGAACCACCGAATGCTGACGCCGATCGAGCTGCTGCGCCGCGGCCGCGAACGGATCCTCCGCGGATGGACCCAACACGCGCCGGCGAGGACCGCCAGGGGGACGATGTGCGGCGCGAGCGACCCCGCCGCCGTCGCCTGGTGCGCGACCGGCGCCGCCTGGTACGCCGACGACAGCATCCCCGACTGTGTGAACGACCCGTGCTACCGCCTGTACCTCGAGGCCCTGGCCGAGCTGCGGCTATCGCTGGCTGAAGTGTCCCCGAACGAGGACTATGGCGGCCACCTGGGCTGCTGGAACGACATGCATCACCGCACCCAGGCCGACGCCGTGCGGCTGTACGATGTCACCATCGCGCGCGTCGCCGCCGCTCCCTGACCGCCATCGCCCCGCGGGACACCATCATGCCGACCACCTACAGAGTCGTCCTCGAGACCGAGACCCGGCCGCGCGAAGATGCGGTCGCTCTCGACCACCTGCCCGCTATCCAGGTCGACGCGCCGAACGTCGACGTCGCCGCCCGGCTCGCGCTGTCGCATCACATCGACAGCCGGCCGACCCCGCCTCCCGCCGGAACCTCGTTCGGGCTCATCGTGATCACGCCGCCGCCCCACGACCCGAAGGTGCCCCACCACGACCTCGACGACGAGGCCGAGATGCACCACCTCAACGTCGAGTACTGGCCCACCTCAACCGCCGTGCACTGACCGCCCGTGCGGCCGGAGCAAGCAGGTCTCGCCGCGGCCGAAGCCACACCAACGGCCCTCTGGCGGCACGCTCTCGACCACGATTCCCGAACAACTGATCGACACTCGCTTCCCAGGACAACAGTTCCCCGTGGGAAGCGTCGTCACGTTCCTCGACCGCGACCGGCGCGCCGTCCTCGGCACCGTGACCTAGCTGCGGCGCCACGAAGCCATCGTCGCCGGCGGCGCGGTCCGCCGGTGGCGCGTGCGCTACGCCGGGTTCCAGCTCATCAAGGCCGGTCCCACGGGCGGAGCGACGAATGCCGCAAGTCCCGGACCACGCCGCGCAACTGCTGGAACGCGACCTCAACACGAAGGCGCCGGCCACCCGCTGGAACCACCGCTTCGAGACCCGTGGTTCCGTCAACGCCTGACGGCAAGGGTACGCCAACGCTCGATCTGCCCGCCGTGCCGCTCGCGCATCGCCTGGAGAATCAACGCCCACGGGGAGGTCCGCTGACCTCGCCAACGCGCGACCCGGATTGCCAAGACTGCTCGTACGAACTGATGATCGACCCGATGGCCACCGGCACCGCCAAGCGACCGTCCGCGGACCTGCACCGCCCCCGCGGGCGGGCGGCTCCTTCGGCCCACCCGCCCACCCCGGTTGACCACACGCCTAGGGAGAGCCTCGAACAACGGGCGGAAAACGGCTGGGCGCCTGCGACCCTCGTCTGTTCTGAAGCCTTCAGCGACGACGAAGCCAGCCCCCACCACGAGCGGAGCTTGCGCCAAGGCTGTAACCCCATGGAGCGGGGGCTGCGCACAGCGCCACGCTTTGACGCCGGCAAGCACGACGCGCACGCTGCCGGCCTGACAATGTCCGCCCGTGGCCGCTACACCCTGCGACGGACCGGATTCCATCGCCCCTTCATGGCGGGTCGCGGCCGCCATGACTACTAGGTTCAATGCACCATGAAGCCGTATGAGTCGCCCTATACCGAGGATCTGAACAGACGGATCCGGGCCGTGTTGCGCCACGCCGTCGCCGCGTATCGGGACGGCAACAAGGTCTACGAGAGTCTCCGAAATCTGAACGACGTGATCGGAACGGAGTACGGGGACCGGGTGCTGTACGAGTTGATACAGAACGCGCACGACGCCCACCGAGCCGACGACCAGGGGCGGATAGCCGTGAGGCTTGTCGTCCGTTCCGAATCCGATGGCACCCTGTACGTCGCCAACGGTGGCGGCGGTTTCCGCACGCAGGACGTCGATGCGATAGTGAACCTCGCGACCACCGCCAAGGCGGTCGGCGAGGGGATCGGCAACAAGGGCCTCGGCTTCAGGAGCGTCGGGGCGCTGACCGACGACGTACGGATCTTCTCGCGCGCGGGCAGGAGCGAGTCAGCCCGCTTCGACGGCTATTGCTTCAGGTTCGCCACCGTGGAGGAGATCGAGGATCTCTTGCGGGCAGACCATATCGACGAAGCCACGGCCCGCGCAGTTGCCGCAACTGTTCCCCGGTACCTCGTCCCTCGGCCGCTCGCGCAGGAGCCCGACGACGTGATGTCGTTCGCACGCCGAGGTTATGCCAGCACCATCGTCGTTCCTCTCCGCACCGTGGAGGCGATCGACTTGGCACGACGCCAAGTCCAAGCGCTCGCCGATCTCGACGTACCCCTCCTCCTCTTTCTTGATCGCATTGCGGAATTCCGCATCGACATGGAGACGGCGGACCGCCCGATCCATCGGCGCCGGCTCAGCCGGCGCCAGACGGACATGGGCGATGTTCCCGGCTTGGCTGGCTGCCGCATGCTTGAGGTTCGGGTCGGTGAGGACAGGCGATTCCTCGTCGTGCAACGAGAGGTCGATAAAGAGCTCGTGCTCAATGCGGTCAAGCACAGCGTACCTCGAGCGCCGCAGATCGAACGCTGGCTCGATTGGAAAGGACAGCCGACCGTCTCGGTATCTGTCGGGCTGTCCCCTGGAGCCATCGCCGTTGGGCGCCTCTACAACTTCTTGCCGATGGGCGATGCGGCCGGCGCGCCGCTGCTGGGCCATCTGGACGCGCCCTTCTTCGCGGAAATCGACCGCCGCAATGCGGACTTCGACCTGCCGTTGAACGCAACCCTCTTGAAGGCCGCAGCGGAAGCCTGCGCACACGCGGCGCTACACCTCGCCCGCGAGCCCGGCGCTCAGCTTCCCCAGCGTGCCGCGTTCGATCTCGTCGCGTGGACTGGCGAACACGCCGGGAAGCTGGATACCGCACTCGACGGGATGGGTAGTTCGCTGAGGAATGCACCCGTTGTGCCGGCAATCGCCGCCCGCGGCGGGGCTCCGTGGACCAGCCTGTCCGAGGCTAGCGTCTGGCCCGCGGGCAAGTTCTCGCTGATGAGAGGTTCGGAGGTCTCTAAGCGAACGGGTGCCCGACTTGTGTCAGCGGAACTTGATGGGCCCCGTCTCAAACGCCTCAGAGCCATGGCGCAACGGCAGGACCTGGACCTGTCACCCTCCACCCCGCGCCTCGCGGAGTGGTCCGAACGTTTCGCGCGGTCCCTCGCCGACCAGAATGCCGCGGCACGCACCTGGATCCGTTTCTACGACGACGTGAGGCGCGTCTTTGACGCTGCTGGCAAGAAGCTCGGTGGTTTGGCCGGCAAAGCCGTCTTCCTGGACCGATCGAAGAAGCTGCGGCCCGCGGGTAGCTCCGATGCTGCGTCGGAACGCAGTGTCTTTGTGCGCGGCGAAGCATCGAGACGCCGGCGCGCAAAGGACGGCGTGCCATTGCCGCCTTCCACGCTTGCCCGGCGCTACCGTTTCCTCGATGAGAAGGTTGTGATTCGGCCGGACACCATGATCGCCTTCGTCAAGGCCGGGCTAGTGCGTGAATACGATCCATTGGAAGCGCTGGCCGGGCTCGGGACCGCTCTGGGGGCTAATGCCAACGACAGCCGACGCCAGGAAGCTCTGACGTGGGCCTTTAGCGTGTGGCGCACAGCGGGCGCGGGCATTCAGGAGGCGCTCAAGAGTGCCCGACTGCGGGTGCCGACGTCGAGCGGCTGGCGATTGGCGACGCGGACTGCATTCTCGTCCACGTGGACGTCGATCGGCGTGACGCTGGAGACCTTCCTGGTCGAGGCGAGCGACACCTCGCCCGACTGCCGCCGAGCGCGAGACGCGCTTCTCGTGAACTTCGCCGACTGGCCGGCCAGCAGCGGTAGCAAACGCCAGTGGATCACCTTCCTGACGCTGCTCGGCGTCGCGGACGGGCTGAGGCCCGTTGCCGGACGTGTGAAGGAAAGCGGCTCGGGCTGGAGCTGGAAGCACCTAGTGGACAATGGCGATTCCAAAGAGGCCCTGGACCGCGACTGGTGCAGGGAGGCGTCGGCCGTATCCTTCCCAAATCCCTACACCGAGTATCGCAGACGCGGCTGGGCGTGGCGACTGCCGGGGCAAATCGAGCACGGGGAGCTGTCCGAGACCGCACGGCAGGCGTTCCACGAACTCGCGTTCCGACATCTTGACGCCAACCACGCCAAATACCTGACCTTCACCGTCGGCCGATTCGAGCGCGCCCATTACTATTGGAACAAGCAAACACTCCCCACGCCGCTCGCGACATTCCTGCGATCCAAAGCATGGATCGCGGCTGGCACATACCAGGAATCCGGGTTCCGCAAAGCGAGCCAGTGCTGGGCATCCCGCACGCGGCAGGGTCGGCCACCGCGATTCCTCCAACGTGTGTCCGATACTGTGGCTGGGGTCGTCGAGGGCAGCGAAGAACTCGCAGACCTAGTTTTCGGTAGGGCTCTTGGGCTTCGGGACTGGCACAGCCCGGAGACTGCGCCCCAGCGTCTGCGGGCGCTCGCCGATGTAGCCCCGACCCTGGCCGCCCACGACCGACGGGATTTTCGCAACGGATACCGGCGCGCTTGGCTTGACCTCTCGAATACGGACGCAGCGCTGCCTCCACGTTTGGACCTTGCCGTGATTCGAGAGGGCAGGTTCGAGACGTTGTGTGGCAACGCCGAGAGCCCCCCCACGGTGATCGTCACCGAGAACGCGGGGGCATTCGAGGCCAGAATCCTGTCGTCGGCCGGCCATGCGTTGCTCGACATCGGCGAAGCCGCTTGCGAGAAAATCGTCGGCCGACTGGCCGCGACCGGCCGGTTCACGGCCCGCCAGCTCGATGGAATCGACGTGCGTCTACTGGTAGACGGCGAGCCTTTTGTGCCTCGAACAAGCGATCCACCGCTGACGTCCTTCGGACTGGGGTGGCTCCCGGAGGTGGTGTTGCTGGGGCACGAGATTCTGGCCGACCGTCTCGAGCGAGGGGTTCACCGCGTCACGGTCGAGCGACGCCTTCGCACGATTCGGGTGAGGCGCTGCCAGACGATCACGTTGGTCGTCGAGGAAGAGGACTCGCCGCCGCAAGATAGTATGGAGTTCTACGGCGTAGAGCACCCGGATCTGCCGACGCTCATCCTGTCCCCTCGAGTACCGCTCGCATGGCGAACGCTGGCCAGAGACCTCTCCCGAACGGTTGCGCGGCTGATTGACCCCCGATTGCGGTTCCTCGAACCACTCCTATTGCGCCTTGCATTGGATCAGGATTCCGATACGCTGGAGGCGCCCGGCGACGAGGCGCTCACTGCGGCTCTCGGCTGCGACTCCCGGACGGTTCAGGATCTCCGCGCCGCACTACGGACGGATCTCGGACACGTTCTGCACCTGTTGATGCCGGTCGTCGCCTACTTCACGGACGCTCCGCTCGCCGAGCAGCTCAAGAGCGATGCGGAACGCGCCGGCGCCGCGTTCGACCTCCTGCAATGGCTCCGCTCTCGATTCCCGCTCCAGAAGCCCGCACCGCAAGAGCTGATCGCGGCCTGCGGGCAGGCCTCGGACCGGGCGGCATTGCGGAAGGAGCTGCATCTGGACTACGCGCGGTTCAACGCGGCACTGCAGGACCTGGGTGAATCCCCGCTCTCCAACGAATCGGAGCTCCGCTCCGTGTACGAGGCCTACGTCCGGCGCATGGGTCCGCGCATCCTAGAGCGTCTGCGGCGGCGCCACGCCGCCGACTTTCGGCAGGAGCGGGATCTGGCAGTCTATGTCAGTCGCAAGACGCTCGCATTCGTGGAGTTCGATCCGGCGTGGGTCCTGACGAGAGAAACCCTGGACAACGCGATCGTCGAGGCGCACGTGGCGAGACTTCTCGACGACGTGCTTGGAGAAGACCAAGACGTACCTCTCCCGTCGTGGCGCGGCTTGGTCGACAGAAACCGCAAGTCGGTCCGTGACTTCGCGTCCAGCGCAATCTCAGTCGTCCTCGCCTGGTGCCGCCGCAACAGGGTCCATGTTCCGGCGCCGTGGACAAGCGAAGATCCGCAATCTGTGACACGTCATCTGGAGAACACGGGGCTGTTGGACTTCGAGCCGGTTCAGGATACGCAGATCCCTGGGTTGTGCCATCGTGCAGCCTGCTGGCCGAACGGCATGCCGCAATCCCTCGAACCCACTTCGCTCGGGCTCGATCAGGCCACCGTCGAGGAGGAGAAGGGCCGCCGTGAGAGAGATCAGCAACGAAGAATCATTGAGAGGCGAAGCATCGACTTCGCTGGGACCAAGCTCGACACAGCCGATCCGTCCTTCGCGGAAGCGCTTCGGCAATTGGCGGCAAGCAGCATAGCCGATGACGACAGTTGGATTGAGCGCAGTAGCAGCCGGCCCAGATTGGCAGCCTTCACCGAGAGAGCAGTCGTCGAGCGTCGGAGTGGCGGCGGGACCAGCGGCACGGGACGCAGAAAGCTGCCCCCGGAGCACCAGAGGCAGGCCATGGGACTCGCCAGCGAATGGTTGGCGCTGCAGTATCTACGGCGTCGCCACGGAGAAGCGGTCGACGAGACGTGCTGGGTGTCCACAAATCGCGCCCACTTCTACGGCGGTGACGAAGGCGACGATTCCGCGGGCTACGATTTCTGCGTCAAGACGCCGCAAGCGGAATGGCTTTACGAGGTCAAGTCCTCCATGGAGGATACCTGCGAATTCGAACTGACCCCCAACGAGATGCGCGTTGCCGCTAGCGTATCGAGACGAAGCCGCCGAAGGTACCGGATTCTCTACGTTCCGTACGTGTTTTCGCCGGACCGGTGGCTCGTTTCGGAGCTGCCGAATCCCATGGGCGATGAGACGCGCGGTCGGTTCAAGCAAGTCGGACACGGGTCTGTCCGTTTCAGGTTCGAGAGGTCTGGGGTCAAACAAACAGCCCGTACGCAGTAGTCGCCAACCCGCCCCAATCTGCTTGACGCGGCGGGTCCCTGCGGGCGTGCGTCTGGGGAGGGAAACCACCCTTGCGAACTCTTCGAGGCGTGCCGCAACGCACCGACACCGACCGCCAGCTCGCGCGCGCCCCTACGCCTAGCCGGCTTCGACGGCTCAGATCGCATCCACGATAACAATCGGGACTTCAGGACGCTACAGTCCCCCGGGGCAGCGACCCGGACTCGCTAGCAGTGAGCGCTCGTACGACAGATTCCGGGTCGCGGTCGATCACCGTGAGCAGCACGCGGGCAGCCCGGTCCGGAACCCGGCGGCCTTGTTCCCAATCCTGGACGGCCCGCACGTCGAGGCCGAAACGGTCCGCGAACTTCTGCCGGCTGAGCTTCAGCCGCTTGCGTAGGGCGACGATCCGTTCGGCACTGGGGTCATCCACGATCCTGCAAGGGAGCGCCGACTCGCCGCGCACGTGGCCGAGAACTTCTCCCAACGCCGTCTCGATTTCCTGTCCGATCCCGGTGCGTTCCGTGGTCATTCTCGTTGCCCCTCCGATTCGATGGCCGCTACCAGCCGCGCCAGCGTCCTCTTGTCCGTCGCCGTCAGATCGTCGCGATCCGCTTTCGCGTAGGCCGCCAGCATGTAGATCGCCCCGCGGGCGCCGAGCCAGAAGTAGATGACGCGAATGCCACCCCGCTTGCCTCTGCCGGAACCGGCCCAGCGCAGCTTGCGGATACCACCCGTCCCACTGATGACCGGCGCCGCATCGGGCGCGGCGACGATGGCCGCCTCCATCTCCCTGCGAGCGTCCTCCGCAAGCAGCTTGCGAATGGCGCGCTCATAGCGTCGGGTGAAGTAGACGTAGCATCGGCTGGCCCAATTATGCGGCATTGCCGCAGTAACGGGCAACCCGGCAGGTGTTCCTCCAGCGGCGCGCGCCGGACGTTCTCTGCGGGCAGGAGTTCTGACCCTAACGACGAGCGGCCGACGGCTGCGGGAGCTCGTGCACCCATCCGTCGGCCACGCTCTCGCGGCGCTCGGCCGCGGCCCGGCCGACCCACCCGCGCCCGCGACTGCCCCTGCTCACGGACCGCCCGGATGAGGCGCCGCGGCCGACCAACCGGCATCGGCCGCCGCAACGAGCAGCAGGACGGTGCCCACGGACAAGAGGAGCTGGCTCGTCGACCCGAGCATGAGGCAACCGAGCCCGACCGGCGCGACGACCACGCTCGACCACGCGGGGACCGCGTGGACCGCGCCGACGTACACAGGCAACACCACGAGGAGCACCGTCAGGGCGTCCCAGGGAACCCGGCCGGCGAACATCACGCTGCCGGAGAGCCGCGGCCCGCTGAACGCGAGGCTGGCGGCAACGGCCATCATGACCACCACCGTGAACCGAATCCCGTGCTCCATCTCCACCGCCCGCCACCAGACGCGATCACTATCGGGACGGCTGCACGGCGCGATCGCGATCCGTGGCGCGCTGGCCTAGAGACTCCGGCTCCACGGAGCTCGCCCGCCACGCGCGGGCGCACTCCAAATCCTTCCAGGGCGTCGCCGATCTGGAGTGCTCGACGTCGCCCACGCGATCCGAGCGCCGCGCGCGGGTCGGATCCAAGATGAACTCGGTGACGGCCTCCGCGCGCTCGCGGACGACCTCGAGCACGGTGGCGTCGTCGCGGTCCCCGCCCACCGCAAAGCCTGGCGCGACCGTGGCGAGCACCGCGTCCGGCGGCCGGTTCGCAGCCGCGAGCCGGCCGAGGACCTCGCGGACACGCGGGCCGTCGCGCCGATCGAGATCCATCTTCGGCTCGGTCGCGCCGACCCCCGACAGGAGTCGATCCGCGACCACGTCCGCCACCGAACGCTCCACGGCGCCAGCCGGCCAAACCGCAACCCAACTGCGCCCCGCACCGAGTTCGAGGACCCGGTCGCAACCGCGGACCACCAGCGGAACGTCCGGCGCCGCCGCACGCCGGACCCTCTCGAGCATGACGTGGTCGTGATCGGCGGCGGCGATGGCCGCGTCCGTCCACCTGCGCGCCACGCCCTCACGCTCGCAACCGTCCCCCAGCGCAGTCCAGAACGCCCGCCGGGCGACCTCGAATCGGGGCGGAGGCTCGCCGGTCCGGTCCTCGATCTCGTCCAGCGCGACCACGCCGGCCCGGTCGCCAACCGGCTTCGCCTCGAACGCCCGCGCGCGCGCGACGACGCCAGGCCGATCGAGGCCATAACGCTCACACAGCACGCGCGTCGCATCGTCGAACATCCTGGCGCCCTCGGCCGGGTCCTTCCCGAACAGCCGGTCGAGGCGTGCATGGTCATAGAGCCGCGGGTGCGTCTGGACCGCGAGCGCGACCGCCGTAAGGAGCGAGCGGCCCCAGTCCTCCGTGCTCCCGAACCGCTCCGGAACCGGATGAACGACGTGGGCGGCGAGGCCCCCGCGAGACGCCGCCGGCGCGTGAAACGAGCGGACCCGGTCCGAGTTGTGGAGCTTGACGGCGACGCCGGACCCGGCGCACAGGCCGAGGATACGGTCCTCAAGAACGACGGCGTCCTCCGGGCGCCGGGAGTCCAGCTCGCGGAACGCCGCCGGCTCGACGCCGACGACGGGATCCAGCCGCGGCCGCGGCCGGTTCAGAGGATGCCGGTTCCACCCGGCCGCCTGATCGCTCACGAGCATGCCGTACCAAGCCGGATCGTCAGGCGGGACCGGCAGGGCCTCCAGCGCGTCCCGGATCGGCCCCGACGAGACGAGCGCCGGCACGCCGTCGACGACGCCGCGCAGGTCCGCCTTGTCCAGGAGGTCCTCGGCCGC
>JAPOWL010000520.1 GCA_026707615.1 Acidobacteriota bacterium
GCCCGACGTGATGCTGTTCCCCAACGTCTCCCGGCCTCTGCACATCTTCGAGCCGCGCTATCGGGCGATGGTGGCGGATGCGCTGGCGGGCGACGGGCTGATCGGGATGGTCACGCTCCAGCCCGGCTACGAGTCCGATTACGAGGGACGCCCGCCGGTCTTCGGGATCGGTTGCGCGGGTCGGATCACGGAGGTGGAAGAGCTGCCAGACGGGCGGTATCTCATCGTCCTGCGCGGCCTGGTGAAGTTCCGCATCCTCGACGAGGATCGGAGCCGACCCTATCGGCTGGCGCACGTGGAGGCGCTCCCCGAGCTGGTGGACGACGCGGAGCTGGCCGCCCTCGGCGAGCTCCGCGGGACGCTGGAGGCGATTCTCACCGCCGCCCGGGGCGGGGCGCCGGCGCCGGCCGCGCTGCCCGACGAGGACCTGGTCAACGGGCTCGCGCAGTACGCCCCCATCGACCCGCGCGAGCGACAGCGCCTGCTGGAGGCGCCGGGGCCGCTGGCGCGCGCCCGGGCCCTCGTCGACCTCTTCCGGGCCCCGGCGGAGCCGCCGCGCTGACGCGGGTCGCGTCGGACGCCGGCCGCGTCTCGCCGCACGCGCGACAAGATCATAGAATGGCGCGACCGGCCGGCGGCACGCACGGTGGACGCCGGGCCCTCGACGAGGAACCACATGACCACATCGATGTTCACCGAACGCGTCGCCGGGCCCGCCATCGGCGCGGGAATCGCGGGCGGCGTCGCATCCTCCGCCGCCTTCGACGCACCGCTCGGCATGGCGTTCTCCACGGGCGTGGCGGCAGGGGCCGTCGGCCTCATCGTGCCCTTCCAGATCGCGAACGGTTGGTTCTTCGACCCGCTGCGGCGCCGGCTCGCGGCGAGCGTCCGCGTCGTTGCGATCCTGAGCTTTCTTCTGATCACGATGCCGCTCTTCTTCGGCAGCGGCGGCCTGGTGATGGAGGGGCCGGTCGCGGACGGACTCGAGGTGCTCTTGTTCCTCACCGGGCTGGCCGCGTTCCTGTGCGGCAGCACGGCCGCGCTGCTCGACCCGGCGCCGGCCGCGGGGCCGGACGCACCCCTGCCCGCGGTGCTCACGCCGGCGTCGATCGCCGCCGCGATCGTGACCGGGGCCGTGGTCGGCATCGCGCTCGCGCTCACGCTGGGCGCCGCCTGGTCGACGGCGGGGCTGGGCGGGCTGGCGGCAGGGCTGCTCGCCCTGCTGCTGCCGCTGCAGATCCGCGACGGGCGCTTCACCCCGAACGTCGAGGGCCTGCAGCCGGTCTGGGGGGTGGCGTTCCTGATGGTCTTCGTCTCCGCCTTCGTCGGCGTGGGCGCGCTCGGCCTCGACCGTGCCGTGCAGTTCAGCCTCGCCCTGCTGATTCTGGCGATCGGTGCCGCGGCGTACGCGGCCGGGACGACCACGGAAGTGCTCTCCCGGGCGGAGGAGGAGCGCGGGTAGGCGCCGGCCTCCGAGCGCGTGCGATGCGGTAGTTCACGAGGGCGCGCACACGCCTGCCGCGACCATGGAAAGAGCCCGGTCCGCCGCGCTCGTCCTCGCCGTGCTGCTCGCAACGACGGGCGCCGGCAGCGAGCCGACCGAGCACCGCATCGCCATCTTCAGCCCCGACGTGAACGACGTCCGGCTGGCGATGACGTTCGACGCCATCGCGTTCTGGAACTCGGTAGCCGCCCGGCTCGGGCTCGATCTGCGGCTGGTGGGCGAGATGTTCATCGCCTCGCCGGAGACGCGGCGGCTCGAGACCTACGCGCGAACCATCTCGCAACGGGCGGGACGGCTGCGGTCGGGGCCGGGGGAGCCGGACGCGCCCGAGGCGGTGACCGCCGTCGACGCCGACGTCGTCCTCCTGCTGTCGCGGCAGGACCTGATGTCGTTCGCGTGGCCCATACCCCATCGGCGGGGGCACTTCATCGCCATCGAGGCCGACGAGCTGGCGATGGCGCAGAACCTCAACATCGCGCGCAACATCATCGCCCACGAGATCGGACACTCGCTGGGACTCGTCCACAATGGCGACCCGACCTCGCTGATGTGCGGACCCTGCCGGACGTCCGGGCTGGGGCAAGGGGAAGACGAGTACATGCGGCTCACGGACGGCGACCGGCGGCGCCTGATCGAGCGGTACGGTTCCCGGTAGCTCGACTCGGCGGTATGATGAACCGCGCACGGCGGCGCATCGCGGCGCACGGCGGCGCACCGGGGGGCTCGCGCCGCTTCCACCAGTCGAAGGAGATCTCCATGCTGAAGGACAAGCGGCTTCTCGCGGCGTTCGGCGTGACCCTGTTCGCCGCC
>JAPOWL010000086.1 GCA_026707615.1 Acidobacteriota bacterium
AGGCCGCCCGAGCGCCGGCGGACCGTGTGGCTCAGTCCCCAGCCGCCGCTACTGCGCCCGCTGCACCGGCCTACGGCGATGAGGCGCCGCACACGTTCGCAGTGACGCGCTTCGCCACCCTGGGCACCGGGCCGGCCGGCGCCGGCATCGGCGACGCGCTCGCGCGTGCCGTTGCGAGCGGCGTCACCGGCCCCGGACTGCAGGCCGTCGGATCGGTCGGCGATGCCCGATTCACGATCGACGGGGGCGTCCAGCAGGTCGGGCCCGCGGTGCGGGTGACCGCGCGCATCACCGACACCGCGGGCTCCGACGCGGTCCGCTCCATCAAGGTCGACGGCTCGGCCGAGGATCTGCCCGCTCTGCGTCGAGACGTGGTCTCCGCCATCGGCCAGCGCCTGGCGGAGCTTGCGTCCACGTCGGAGGCGCCCTCCGGGACGGCCCCCGCCGTCGACCCGCGTCTGGCGGACCTGGCGCCCGCCGCACCCGCCGAAGACGCCTTGGCGGCTGCCTCGCAGCTCGCGCGGGACCTCCTCGAGCGGCGCGCGGCAGCGTGGAGCCCGCCGGAACCCACCGTGGCGCCCGCGCTCGCTCGGGATGGGGGGAACGGGTCGGGTTCCACGGCATCGGAGGCCGTCGCCGACGGAGGGCACGAACCGGTCGCGGCGATGCCGTCCGCCAGCCCCGTGGCCGTGCTCACGTTCGACGAGCTCGGGACCTCCGCCAACGATGTCCGCGGGGTGAGCCTGGGACGGGTGATCACCGACACCGTGACCGCACGGCTTGCGGACCTGCCGGAGGTGACCATCGTGACTCTCGGTGACGACGCGGTCTGGACGGTGGGCGGCGGCATTCAGCGCGTCGGCGATGTGGTCCGGGTCACGGCGCGCGTGGTCGAGATCGCGAGCGGCGCGGTCGTGACGTCGGTCAAGGTCGACGGCAGCGTCACGGAGCTCGCGGATCTCCAGAACCGCGTCGCGGCGGCGGTGACCCGCGGCGTCGCGGACGCACTGGCGAGGGAGATACCGGTGGGTTCGGTAGCGCACGTCAGTGAGGGGAGGCGATCGTGAGGGGGATGATCGACTGGTTCGCACGCAACAGCGTCGCCGCCAACCTGATGATGGCGTTCATCATCGTGAGCGGCATCCTCGCCACGACGAACGTCAAGGAAGAGGTGTTCCCGGAGATCGAGCTCGACCGCATCCAGGTCGAGGTCCCGTACCTGGGCGCTGCCCCCGAGGAGGTCGAGGAGGCGGTGAACGTCCGCATCGAGGAGTCGATCCAGGGCATCGACGGCATCAAGCAGATCCAGTCGACCGCCTCCGAAGGCATGGGCTCGGTGATGATCGAGCTCGACCTCGGCGCCGACGCCCGACGCGTCGTCGACGAGGTCAAGAGCAACATCGACGCCATCACGACGTTCCCGATCGAGACCGAGAAGCCGATCATCCGCGAGCTCACGAACCGGCAGCAGGTCGTCGACATCGCGGTCTCCGGCGACATCGATCCGTTCACCCTGAAAGAGGTCACCGAGCGGGTGCGGGACGAGCTGACCGCCATCCCGGAGATCACCCAGGTCGACATCGTGAGCGCACCGCCCTACGAGATCTCGATCGAGGTCTCCGAGGACGACCTGCGGCGGCACGGCATGACGTTCGACCAGGTGGCGGACGCGGTGCGCCGGTCTTCCCTGGACCTGCCGGGCGGGTCGGTGCGGACGGAGCGGGGGGAGATCCTCCTGCGGACGATCGGGCAGGCCTACCGGGGGGCCGAGTTCGAGAATCTGGTTCTCTGGACGCGGGCCGACGGCAGCCGCCTGCACCTCGGTGACGTGGCAACGGTCGTGGACGGCTTCGAGGAGACCGACCAGGAGGCCCGCTTCGACGTCGAGCCGGCGATGATGGTCTCCGTCTTCCGGACCGGAGACCAGAGCGCGATCGAGCTTGCCGCGCTCGCCGGCGCGTACGTCGAGGAAGCCCAGGCCCGGCTCCCCGAGGGTGTGACGCTCACGATCTGGCAGGACTCCGCGAAGATGCTGGGCAACCGGCTGTCGCTGATGATCCGGACCGGCGTCGCGGGGTTCGCGCTCGTCTTCCTCGTGCTGGCGCTGTTCCTGGAGCTGCGGCTGGCGTTCTGGGTCAGCCTGGGGATCCCCATCTCGTTCCTGGGCGCCATCGCGCTGATGCCGGGCCTCGAGGTCTCGGTCAACGTGCTTTCGCTCTTCGCCTTCGTCCTGGTGCTGGGTATCGTCGTCGACGACGCGATCATCGTCGGCGAGAACATCTACCGGCACCAGGAAGAGCACGGCGAGGGCCTCCGCGGCTCGATCGAGGGGGCCTACGAGATAGCCAAGCCGGTCACGTTCGCCATCCTGACGACGGTGGCGGCCTTCAGCCCGCTGCTGTTCGTGCCCGGCATGATGGGCAAGGTCTTCCGGGTCATCCCGCTCGTCGTCATCCCGTGCCTGCTGTTCTCGCTGCTCGAGTCGCTGAACATCCTGCCGGCCCATCTCTCGCACATCCCGAAGCGCGTCCGCCGGGGGCCGTGGCGGCGCTTCCAGTCGCTGTTCTCGACCGGCCTGAAGCGCTTCGTGCAGGTGGCCTACGTTCCGACCCTCGAGCGGGCGCTCCGGTGGCGCTATCTCACGGTCTCGATCGGCGTCGGCATCATGATCGTGACCGTCGGGTTGGTGCTGTCGGGCCGGCCCACGTTCCAGTTCTTCCCGTCGATCGAGGCGGACTTCATGTCCGCCTCGGTGACGATGCCGCAGGGGACGCCGGTCCAGGCCACCGGAGAGGCGGTGGCCAAGCTCGAGGCGGGCGCGGCGCGACTCCGGCGGCGGCTCCTGGAGGAGACCGGCCAGGACTACTTCCTGCACACGTCGGCGGCCGTGGGAGACCAGCCGATGGCGGGGCGGGGCGGGGGTCCGATGGGCCCGCTACAAGGCCACATCGCGTCGTCGAACCTCGGCGAGGTGGCGGTCGAGCTGCTCCCGACGGAGTTGCGCGCCTACAGCAGCGAGCAGCTCGGGCTCATGTGGCGCGACGCGACCGAGCCGATCCCGGAGGCCGTCGACGTCAACTTCACGATGAGCATCATGAACCCGGGGAGCGACGTGGACGTGCAGCTCGCGGGGCCCGATCTCAACCGCCTGCGGGCGGCGGCGGAAGAGGTCAAGGGGCGGCTCGCGGAGTACGCCGGCGTCTACGAGGTGACCGACACCTTCCGCGCCGGCAAGGAGGAGATGAAGCTCGGCATCAAGCCCGCCGCCGAGGCCCTCGGGCTGACGCTCCAGGACCTCGGCCGGCAGGTGCGCCAGGCCTTCTACGGCGAGGAGGCCCAGCGCATCCAGCGCGGGCGGGACGACATCCGCGTCATGGTGCGCTACCCCCGCGACGAGCGCCGTTCGCTCGGCGACCTCGAGAACATGCGCATCCGCACGCCGGACGGCGGCGAGGTGCCCTTCAGCCAGGTCGCCGTCGTCGAGCCGGGGCGCGGCTTCGCCTCCATCCGCCGCATCGACCGCAACCGCGCCGTCAACGTCACCGCCTCGGTCGACCCGACCGTGACCTCGGCCGGGGACGTCATCGCCGACCTCAACGCCCGCATCCTTCCCGAGGTGCTGGCCCGGCACCCGGGCGTGTTCTACACGTTCGAGGGGATCATGGCCGAGCAGCGGGACGCCGTCGGCGGGCTGCAGCGGGGCTTCGTGCTGGCGCTGTTGATGATCTTCGCGCTGCTCGCGGTGCCGCTCCGGTCCTACGTGCAGCCGCTCATCATCATGACCGCCATCCCGTTCGGGCTCATCGGCGCCGTCTGGGGCCACATCTTCCTGGGCATCAACGTGTCGATGATGTCGATGTTCGGGCTCGTCGCGCTGACCGGCGTCGTGGTCAACGACAGCCTGATCATGGTCGACTTCATCAACCGGGCGCGGGCCACGCACGCCGGCGTCGGGCGAATGGCGCGGCAGGCAGGCGGCGGGCCGGCGGACCAGCGGCAGTTCGAGACGACCGGTCTGGCGCTCGCGGTGCGGGAGGCGGGCGTCTACCGCTTCCGGCCGATCCTGCTGACCTCGCTCACCACCTTCTTCGGCCTCGCGCCGTTGATGTGGAACAAGAGCTTCGACGCCGCGTTCATGGTGCCGATGGCGGTTTCGCTCGGCTTCGGGGTGCTCTTCGCGACGTTCATCACGCTGATCCTGGTGCCGACGTCCTACATGATCCTCGACGACATCGGCCGGACGATGCGCGGGTTCTTCGGCCGCGAGCCGGCGCCGGAGCCGCCGTCGGGGGCGGTGCCGGAAGGGAGCGCGGCGCGCGTCGCCGAAGCCACGCCGTAGGCGCCGAGGCGGCTTCTGGCGGCTCCGCCGCCCAACCCACCTGCGGGAGACCGCGCCGTTGCCCGGCGCGGTCTCCCGGTCTCAGTCGGCCCCCGCCACCTCATCCACGATCCGCTCGACGATGGGCGGGCTGACGCCGCACGACGAGTCGTTGATGCGGCATTGGGCCAGCGTGAGCGAGCACCCGCACGGGCACCCTTCCGCGTTCACCCGCCGCAGCACCTCCTCGCGCTGGGTACCGGTCAGCACCGACAGGTCGACGCCGGGAATCTCGGTCGCCTGCGCCGCGTTCGCCAGCCGGAGCTGGTCGTTGGGCGCGACGATCTCCACCGTGGCGTCGTTCGGCAGCGACGTCAGGTAGCGGGTCTCCTGCTCCAGCACGACGGGGCTGATGAGCCCCACGTGGCTCTCGACGATGCGCCCCTCGAGATCGACCACGAACGAGGTCGGCAGCGCGACGACGCCCGGAAACGCCCGCTTGATCTCGGGCGTCGACATCACGATCGGGTAGTTCACACCGTACTGCGCCGTGAACGCCGCGACGAGATCGGTTCCGCCCGCGTCCTCCGACACCCCGATGACGGTCAGGTGGTCGGGGTAGCGCGCCGCGAGCTGCACGAGGTACGGAATCTCCTCGCGGCACGGCCCGCACCACGTTGCCCAGAAATTGACCAGCACGACCTTGCCGAGCTGGTCCGCCATCGAGATCGAGCCGCCGTCGATCGTCGTCATCGTCAGGTCCGGCACCGGGGCCGGATTGTCGACGAACTCGAGCTTCACGCCGCCGCGGGGAGTCTCGTAGAGCGGCGCCGGCACGCCCATGGCGCCCGGGGCCTCGGAAGAGCCGCCGTTCGGCCCGCAGGCGACCGGCCAGAGCAGGGCGAACACGACAGCGGCGCCGGCGATGCATCTCGACATCAGGTTCTCCAGTCGGTGAACGGGGCGTCCGGCCCATTGTATCGCTGCGCTCGCGCGACCTTGCGGTCGCGTCGGGAGCCTGCGCGCGAAAGGACTCTGGCGCCGACGGTTCTGCGGCGCAGACTCCTCGCGCGCGACCTTGCGGTCGGGCCGGCGCCCGCTCAGAAGCCGAACTGGACGGCGGCGGCCAGGGCCAGGGCGGCGAGGAGGTACAGCTTCGCGAGCAGCGGCAACACGAACCGGAGCCACCGCTCGTACGGGATCCGGCCCAGGGCCAGCATGCCCATCAGGAGCGCGTTCGTCGGGACGAGCATGTTCGTGAATCCGTCGCCGAACTGGTACGCCAGCACCGCGGTCTGCCGGGTGACGCCGGTGAGGTCGGCCAGCGGCGCCATGATCGGCATCGTGACGTAGGCCTGCCCCGAGCCGGACGGAATGAAGAGGTTGCAGACCGTCTGCGCGGCAAGCATGCCCAGGGCGGAGGCGTGGGCCGGAAGCGCTCCGAGCGGCGCGGCCAGCCACTGCACCAGGGTGTCGATGACCTGCGCATCGGTGAGCACGACCTCGATGGTGCGCGCGAACCCGATGAGGAGCGCCGTCGCCGTCATGTCCGCCGCACCCCGGAGGAACGCGCGCGAGGCCGCGTTCGGGCCGACGCGGCCGACGGCCGCGGCGAGAAGCCCGATGACGAGGAACACCGTGGACAGCTCGACGAGATACCACTCCAGGACGGCCACCCCGTAGACGAAGATGCCGATCCCGGCGACGAAGACGGAGAGGACGGCGGCGTGCCGGCCGGTGAAGCGCGCGCCCGCCTCGAGCGCGAAGCCGCCCGAGTAGTCGACGTCGGCCACCAGGCTCGCCCCCGGATCCCGCCGGAGGCGCGAGGCGTACCGCAGGATGTGGTGCACCCCCACGGCGGCGCAGGCCAGCAGCAGGCCCCAGCGCACCGCCTGCCCGGAGGTGAGCTCGACGCCGGCGATGTCCTGCGCGATCAGCACCGTGAACGGGTTGATCGCCGCGCAGGCGTAGCCGACGCCGGCGCCGACGTAGACGATTCCCACCGCGGTCACGGCGTCGAGCCGCAGCGCGAGGCACATCGTGACCAGGATGGGGACGAACGGCATGTACTCCTCGGCCATGCCCACCGTCGAGGAGCCGAGGGCGAAGAGCGCCACCATGCCGCCGACCAGCCACTCCGGCCGTGAGGCCAGGTGTCGGATGGCGGCGGAAATCGCCCCGTCGAAGGCGCCGGTCGCCCGGACGACGCTGATGACACCCCCGACGAGGAAGACGAAGAAGATGATCTCCTGGGCCGCCGCCAGGCCCGCGGGGATGGAAGTCAGGAACGCCAGAGGCGGAAGCGCCTCCGCGTCGACCGGCCGGTAGCTCCCTTCGACGACGCGCCGGCCCTCGCGCTCGAACTCGCCGGCGGGCACGACGTAGCTCGCCGCCTGGGCCAGGACGATGAGCGCGAAGATGAGGACCAGCGAGTCGGGGAGCCGGCGAATCGCAGAGCCGGGGCGGACCGTCATCGCGGAGCGCGCTGCCTCAGCGCGTCGGGTCGTCGGAGACCCGCACGAGCAGCTTGCCGAAGTTCTCGCCGCGCAGCAGGCCCTGGAACGCCGGGACGGCGCGATCGAGCCCGTCGACGACGTCCTCGCGGTACCGCACGCGGCCGTCGCGGATCCACGCGGCCACGTCGCGCAGGAAGTCGGGCTCCCGCTCGCGGTGATCGTAGATGATGAAGCCGCGGAACGTGATGCGGCGCACCAGGGTCAACCCCATGAGCCGCGGCACCTGGTCGGGCCCCGGCGGGGGCTCGGTCAGGTTGTAGTTGGCGATGCGCCCGCAGACCGGCACCCGCGCGAACGTGTTCAGCAACGGGAGCACCGTCTCGAAGACCTTGCCCCCGACGTTCTCGAAGTAGACGTCGATGCCGTCGGGGCAGGCCGCGCGCAGGGCGGCGGGCAGATCGTCTTCCCGGTGGCTGACGCACGCGTCGAAGCCGAGTTCGCCGGTCACGTAGTCGCACTTCTCGCGGGCGCCGGCGATCCCCACCACGCGGCAGCCCTCGATCTTCGCGATCTGCCCCACGACCGCGCCCACCGCTCCGGAGGCGGCGGAGACGACCACCGTCTCGCCGGCCTTCGGCCGCCCGTGATCGAGCAGCCCCACGTAGGCCGTGAAGCCGGGCATCCCGAGCACGCCGACGGCGGTGGAGATGGGCGCGGCCGCCGGGTCGAGCTTGCGGACCCCGTCCCCGTCCGACAGGGCGTAGTCCTGCCAGCCGTTCGCGGTCAGCACGATCTCCCCCGCGTGGAAGCCCTCGAGATTCGACTCGACGACCTGCGACACGGTGCCGCCGACCATCACCTCGCCCAGGCCGACGCCCTGCGCATAGGACGGACCGGGGTTCATCCGTCCCCGCATGTAGGGATCGAGCGAGAGGTAGATGGTGCGGCAGAGCATCTGCCCGCGCTCCGGCCGGGGCACGGGCTCCTCCACCAGCGAGAAGTCGCTCGCCTTCGGCGGCCCCACCGCGTAGGACGCGAGACGGACCTGACGGTTCATGGTGGTCACCGCCAGCCAGTATACTGGGGCCTCGTTTCGTCGGCCCGGTCCACCGCCCACCCAGGAGATCCTCGATGCGCGAACACGCTCTCTTCACCTATCGGTTCAACCTCGGCCACCTCGAGAGTCTGGTCAAGGACCTGACCGACGAGCAGATGGTCAGCCAACCGAACGGCGTCGTCAATCATCCCGCCTGGACGCTGCGTCACCTCGCGTCCTCGTCGAACTTCCTGGCCACGACCCTCGGCCTCGAGTCCGGGACCCCGGCGGAATGGGATGCGCGTGCGGACGGCGTGCCGAGCGGCAACGCGTCGGACTTCCCGTCCAAGGACGAGCTGCTCGCGGCGCTCCGGGCGCAGCACGAGCGGGTGGCCGAGGCGGTATCGAACGCCGACCCAGCGCTGTTCGCCAAGGACAGCGACGAGCAGATGCGGAGCTATTTCCCCAAGGTCGGCGACCTGATCGACTACATGCTGACCGCGCACGAGGGGACGCACATCGGGCAACTCTCGGCGTGGCGGCGGGCGATGGGCCTGAAGCCGTCGGCCGACTGACGGGTCTCCGCCCCGAGACGGCGCGGCCCCCGCACCCGCACCCCGGTGCACCCGCCGGGGCCAGCCGTTGCCCGCGATGCTTCGGCACGTCATCTTCACGTACCGGTTCAATCTCGACCGGGCCCGTCTCCTCGTCCGGGATCTGTCGGACGAGGAGATGGTCCGGCAGCCGCACGGCGTGGTCAATCATCCGGCGTGGACCCTGGGCCACCTCGCGCAGGCCTCGAACCAACTGGCGATCGGGCTCGGGCTGGAGTCGACGTTCCCCGCGGAATGGAGGGAAGCGTTCCGGACCGGCGGCACGCCGAGCGGCGACGCCTCGCGCTTCCCACCGAAGGCGGCGCCCCTGGCCGAGCTCGCAGCGCAGCACGAGCGCGTCGCCGGCGCGCTCGAGAGCGCGGAGCCCGCGGCCCTGGACGCGGCCCTCGCCCGCGCGCACCCGAACGAGGGCACGCGGCAGCGGTTCCCGACCGTGGGTGACTACGCCCTCTACCTGATCACCTCGCACGAGGGGAGCCACCTGGGACAGATGGCGGCGTGGCGGCGGGCGATGGGCCTCGGGTCCGCGAGCGGCATCTGAGCGTGCCGGCGGCTTCCGTCCCCGGGGCTCGTGCGTCTACCCCCCGGCCCCCTGCTTCCTGGCGATCTTCGCCCAGGTGTCGCGCAGGCCGACCGTCCGGTTGAAGACGAGCGCCCCCGGCGTCGAGTCGGGATCGACGCAGAAGTACCCCACGCGCTCGAACTGGTACCGCGCTCCGGCCGCCGCGCCCGCGAGGCTCGGCTCGACGAGGCAGTCGGCGATCCGCTCCAGGGAGCCGGCGTTCAGCCCCTCGCGATAGTCGACGCCCTCCGGCAGATCCTCGGGGTACTCCGCGGTGAACAGGTGGTCGTAGACACGCGCCTCCGCCCGCACCGCATGGCGGGCCGAGACCCAGTGGATCGTCCCGCGCACCTTGCGGCCGTCCGGCGCGTAGCCGCCTCTGGTCTCCGGGTCGTACGTGCACCGCAGCTCGACCACGTTCCCGTCGCCGTCCTTCACAACGTCGCGGCAGGTGAGGAAGTAGGCGTAGCGCAGCCGCACCTCCCGTCCCGGCGCGAGCCGGAAGAACTTCCGCGGCGGGTCCTCGCGGAAGTCGTTTCGCTCGATGTAGAGCTCCCGCGAGAACGGGACCTTCCGGGTGCCGGCGCTCTCGTCCTCGGGGTTGTTGACGGCGTCGAGCTCTTCGGTCCGGTCCTCCGGGTAGTTCTCGATGACCACCTTCAGCGGCCGCAGGACCGCCATCACGCGCGGAGCGGTCCGGTTCAGCTCCTGCCGGACGGCGTCGTCGAGCTGGGCCATCTGCACGACGCTGTTCGCCTTCGCGATGCCGATGCGGTCGCAGAAGTCGCGGATGGCGGCCGGCGGATAGCCGCGCCGCCGCATGCCGGTCAGCGTCGGCATCCGCGGGTCGTCCCAGCCCGCGACGTGCCCGCCCTCTACCAGCTCGAGGAGCTTCCGCTTGCTCAGCACCGTGTGGGTCAGGTTGAGGCGCGCGAACTCGATCTGCCGCGGGGGGTCCTCGAAGTCGAGCGCCTGCAGGTACCAGTCGTAGAGCGGGCGATGGTCCTCGAACTCCAGGGTGCAGAGCGAGTGCGTGATCCGCTCGAAGGCATCCGACAGCGGGTGCGTGAAGTCGTAGGTCGGGTAGATCACCCAGGCGTCGCCCTGCCGGTAGTGCGGCCGTCGGCGGATCCGGTAGATGGTCGGATCGCGCATGTTCATGTTCGAGGCGGCCATGTCGATCTTCGCCCGCAGCGTCCGCGACCCGTCCGGGAACTCGCCGGCGCGCATCCGGGCGAAGAGATCGAGGTTCTCCTCGACCGGGCGTTCGCGGTAGGGGCTGTCGCGGCCCGGCTCGTCCCAGCGGCCGCGGTATCGGCTCACCTCGTCGCCCGTGAGGTCGTCGACGTAGGCGAGCCCCTTCCGGACGAGGGCGACGGCGCACTCGTACAGCCGCTCGAAGTAGTCGGACGCGTAGTAGGAGCGGGTCTCCCAGTCGAACCCCAGCCAGCGGACGTCGGTCTCGATCGCGCGGACGAACTCGATGTCCTCCGTCTCCGGGTTCGTGTCGTCCATCCGGAGGTTGCAGAGGCCCTTGTACTCGCCGGCGATGCCGAAGTTGAGGCAGATCGCCTTCGCATGGCCGATGTGGAGGTAACCGTTCGGCTCGGGCGGGAAGCGCGTGTGCACGCGTCCGCCGCGCCGGGCCGCCGCCCGATCCGCGGCGACGATCTCCCGGATGAAGTCCAGCCCGGCGGTCGCGGTCTCCGGCTTGCTCGCAGTCTCCGACATGCTCACGATTCCCCTCGGTCAGCGCGAATGCCCGCCGCGGCGAGCGCCCGGTCGATTCTAGCGAGAGTCGACGCGCGTCCCAGGATCTCCAGCGCCTCGAACAGACCGAATCCGACCCCCTTCCCGGTCACCGCGACGCGCGCCGCGTGGATGACCTGGCCGATCTTCAGTTGCTCGGCCTCCACGAAACGGTGCAGCGCGGCGTCGAGGGTGTCCGCCCGGAACGGCTCGACGGTCTCGAGCACCGCCCGGAACCGGCGCAGCCGGTCCGCGGCGCCCGGGGCGGCCAACCGCCTGGCGAACGCCTTCTCGTCGTAGGGGAAGGCCCCATCCTCCTGGAAGAACTCCGCGTAGTGCACGACGTCGCCGGCCACCTTGATCCGGTCCCCGGCGGCGGCGACCACCGCCCGCAGGCGCGCCCGCTCCTCCGAGGTCGGCTCCGCGCCGAGCAATCCCAATCGCTGCAGGAAGGGCGCAACCGCGTCGTCCTTGTCGCCGGCGGGCAGCGCTCCCATGCGGCGTTCCTCGAACGCCATCAGCTTCTGGGGATCGAAGCTCGCGGCGGAGCGGTTGACGCGCTCCAGCGAGAAGTGCGCAACCATCTCCTCGCGCGTGAAGTCCTCCGTGCGGTCGTCGAGCGACCAGCCGAGCAGCAGCAGGTAGTTGACGAGCGCCTCGGGCCGGTAGCCGACGTCGCGGTAGAACTCGACCATCACCGGGTTGAAGCGCTCCGGCGTCGCCTCCTCGCCCAGTGCGGTCAGAATTGCGGCCGCGTGGTCGTAGGCGCTTCGGAACTCGCGCTGCTTCAGGTACTTGCCGAGCTTGCGCTTGCTCAGCTTCTCGGACCCGCCGGGCGCCGCCACGTAGGGCAGGTGCGCATAGTGCGGCCGCTCGTAGCCCAGCCCGTCGGCGATGAAGATCTGCCGCGGCGTGTTCGACAGGTGCTCGACGGCCCGGATGACGTGCGTGATCCCGAAGTCGTGGTCGTCGACCGCGCTGGCGAGATGGTAGAGGTGGCTGCCGTCCGGCCGCTGGATGACGTGATCCTGTTCGAGGGCCCAGTCGAACGCGACCGGTCCCCGCACGAGGTCGTCGAAGCGGCAGGTGCCCTCGCGCGGCATCCTGAGCCGCACGACCGCCGTGCGCCCCTCGCGCTCGAAGCGCGCCGCGTCGGCGTCGGTCTCCGCCATCCAGCGCCGGCTGTACAGGAACCGGCGCTTGTCGCGCTGCGCCGCCTCGCGCTCCTCCGCCGTCTCCTCCGGGGTGGCGTAGTCGCGGTACGCGAGGCCCCGCTCGAGCAGCCCCGCCACCGCCGCCCGGTAGCGATCCGCCCGCTGCGACTGGTAGTACGGCGCGCACGGCCCGCCCACCTCGGGGCCCTCGTCCCAGTCGATGCCGAGCCAGCGGAAGCCATCCAGGATCGGACGGAGCGCCTCCTCCACGTTCCGCGCGCGGTCGGTGTCGTCGATGCGGAGCAGGAACTGCCCCCCGTGACGGCGCGCGAAGAGCCAGTTGAAGAGCGCGGTCCGAACGCCGCCGATGTGGAGGTAGCCGGTGGGACTCGGTGCGAAGCGGGTGCGAACAGCCATGTGGGTCGTGAAAAAGCGCGGTCTCGGGGCGGCGCCGGGTGCCGCGCCGGAGTCCGCTGAAGTCCGCCGAAGTCCGCCGGAGATCGGCCGCTCCCGAGTCGGGGCCGCCGCCGCGCGGCCGACGGGTGCCGGCATCGCGGTCCCGGCGCCGGGGCTCCGGCGTCAGCGGATATTATGCAGCGACCGGACGATGGACAGGCCGGTGACCCGAAGAGAGGACCAACCATGCGAACTCTGGTGGCGACAGCCGTCGCCGTGGCGGTGGGCGGGCTCGGTGCGGCGATGAACCCGAACGGCGAGCTCCGGGCGCAGGGCGGCCGACCGACGGTCGAGCACCGGGCGTTCGAGATCGAAGGCCACGGCGCGATGCCCTACGCGGTGTCCGTGCCGGCGGGCTACGACCCGGCCACGCCGCACCCCCTCGTTCTCGCCCTCCACCCGGGCGGCGCGCAGGGGTCGTACTACGGCAGCCGCAACATGCGGACGATCTTCGAGCCGGCGCTGCGCGACCTGAACGCGGTGGTGGTCGCGCCCGACGCGCCGACACGGCGCTGGGCGACCGACGTCTCCGATCGAGGCGTCATGGCGCTGCTGAACGAGATCGCGGGGGAGTACAACATCGACCGCTCGCGCATCCTCGTCACCGGCTTCAGCCTCGGCGGGCGCGGCACCTGGTTCTTCGCGACCCGCCACCCGGACTTCTTCACGGGCGCCATCCCGATCGCCGGGCGCCCCGGCGACGACCCGCTCGACGCCCTCGGCGACATGCCGGTGCACATCATCCACAGCCGCGCGGACGAGGTGGTGCCCGTCGGTCCCGCCGAAGACGCGGCGGGCCAGCTCCGCGACGCGGGCGGAAACGTCGTGTTCACCGCCCTCGACGGCATCGGCCACTTCACGATGGGCGCCTACGTTCCCGCCCTGCGCGAGGCCGGTGAATGGATGGCGCAGCAGTGGGCCGAGCGCTGAGATCCTGAACTCGACTCGCGACTGCGCCCGCGCCGGACTCACCTCGCCGGGCGAGGCGCGCCGGGAAGATCGGGGTTCACGCTCGGCAGCACCCGGCTCGCGCCCCGCACGAGACGGGCATCACGCGTCAGCAGCGGCGCGGCGAGCATCCGCGCCAGCGCGACGTACTCGGCGTCGTAGGTCTTTGCCCACCCGAGCTCGACCGCGAGCCGGCTCGCCTCGCCGTAGAGGCGGCGCGGAGAACGCCGTCGAATCGGGCCCCCGGTGATGCGTGCCATGGCGGCGTCCTTGAGGTCGGCGCTGATCTCGCCGCGGTACTGCATCTCCCGCAGCACGGAAGTGCACTCCGACCAGAGCAGCGCCGGGGCCACGAGCGTCGCCGCGGCGTAACGCGCGAAGCCCCCCTCCGACGCCGCCGCATGGAGCGCGGCGCTCGCGTCGATGACCAGGATGCCGGAACTCAACGAGACCCTCGCGAACGACGGAGCGCCGCGACGAAGTTGGGCATCGCCTCGCCGGTCACCGTGCGCTCTTCGCCACCGGCGGGCACGACCTCGGCAGCACCCGGGTCCGTCAGGGCGTCCTCGTCGATGAAGTGCTGCGTCCCGACCCGGCGAGCCGGCAGCTTCCCTTCGCGAATCCAGCGCCGGACCGTTTCCGGGTTCCTGCCGGTACGCCGCGCCGCTTCCGGAACCGTGATCATCATGTTGTAGCATACGACGACGGTCACGTCGAGTTCCCCGGGCCCGATCGCCCCGCGACACGCCGCTGCTCCGGCCCGGCCGCACGCGACATCGAGACCGGCACAGCCAACCGGGCCATCTACCAGATCGCCATGCTGCACGCCCCCCGGGCCCGGCCACGCGTTCGCCCGCCCTCGGGGACCCTGCCCGTTCGACGAACGGTGGTGGACGGATAGAATCACGGGATGAAGTATCGACGGCTGGGCACGACGGGGGTCTACGTCTCGGAGCTCTGCCTCGGGGCGATGACGTTCGGGACGCAGTGGGAGGTGATCGGCGCGCTCGGCCAGCCGGAGGCCGACGCGCTCGTGGGCCGGTCGCTCGACGCCGGCATCAACTTCTTCGACACCGCCGACGTCTACTCCACGGGCGATTCGGAGGAGATCCTCGGCCGCGCCCTCGCCGCCCGGCGCCGCGAGGTCGTGATCGCGACCAAGGTGCGCGGCCGCATGGGACCGGGCGCGAACGAGGTCGGGCTGTCGCGCCTGCACATCATCGCCGCCTGCGAGGCGAGCCTGAAGCGGCTCGGCACGGACTACATCGACCTCTACCAGATCCACCGCAGCGACCCGGAGACCGACATCGAGGAGACGCTCGGCGCGCTGACCGACCTCGTCCGCGCGGGGAAGGTGCGCTACATCGGCTGCTCGAACCTGCCGGCCTGGGAGCTGATGAAGTCGCTCGGCGTCTCCGAGCGGCGGGGGCTCGCCGCGTTCCGCTGCACGCAGTCGTACTACGCGCTGGCGGGGCGCGACATCGAGCACGACACCATCCCTCTCCTCCGCGACCAGGGCCTTGGCCTCCTCGTCTGGAGCCCGCTCGCGGGCGGGTTCCTGACCGGCAAGTTCACGCGCGAGGGGGCGCGCGACGCCGATGCGCGGCGCGCGAGCTTCGACTTCCCGCCCCTCGACAAGGAGCGGGCGTTCGACATCGTCGACGCGATGCAGCCGATCGCGGACGCCCACGGGGCGTCGGTGGCCCAGGTGGCGCTGGCGTGGCTCCTGGCGAAGGAGGCCGTCACGAGCGTCATCATCGGCGCCAAGCGGATGGATCAGCTCGAGGACAACCTGCGGTCCGTGGGCCTGACGCTCACCGCCGAGGAGGTGGCCCGCCTCGACGAGGTGAGCGCCACGCCCGCCCCCTACCCCGCCTGGATGCTGGCGCTCGGCGACGACCGCCGGCCCGGCACGTCGCGGAACCTCGCCGCCCGGCTCCGCCGGCAAGCGTAGCCGGCCGCGACCGGCAATCAAGGAGGAGCGGCGCGATGGCCTCGACCGCCACCGATACCGAAGCGCTCGAGCGCTTCATGACCGGCCTCGTCCGGCGCAACCCGGGCGAGCCCGAGTTTCACCAGGCGGTGCGGGAGGTAGCCGAGTCCGTGCTGCCGGTCGTCGAGGCGCACGCCGAGTACCGGGACGCCTGCATCCTGGAGCGCCTGACCGAGCCCGACCGGATCATCACCTTCCGCGTGACCTGGCAGGACGACGCCGGCAACGTCCGCGCCAACCGGGCGTGGCGGGTCCAGTTCAGCAATGCCATCGGCCCCTACAAGGGCGGCCTCCGCTTCCACCCCACGGTGACCCAGAGCGTGCTGAAGTTCCTCGGCTTCGAGCAGATCTTCAAGAACAGCCTGACCGGCCTGCCCATGGGGGGCGCCAAGGGGGGGTCCAATTTCAATCCGCGCGGCAAGTCGACCGGCGAGGTGATGCGGTTCTGCCAGGCGATGATGCGCGAGCTGCACCGGCACATCGGCGAGGACACGGACGTCCCGGCCGGGGACATCGGCGTCGGCGCGCGCGAGATCGGCTTCCTCTTCGGCCAGTACATGCGGCTGGCCAACCGCTTCACCGGCGTCCTCACCGGGAAGGGCCTCTCGTTCGGCGGGAGCCTCGTGCGCACCGAGGCGACCGGCTACGGCGCCGTCTACTTCCTGCAGAACATGCTGGCGGTGCGCGGAGAGGAGGTGGCCGGCAAGACCGCGGTGGTCTCCGGCTCGGGGAACGTCGCGCTCTACGCCATCGAGAAGCTCGTCGAGCTGGGGGCCACGGTGGTCACCGCCTCGGACTCGGGCGGCTTCATCCACGACCCGCACGGCATCGACGCCGAGCGACTGGCGTGGCTGAAGGACCTTAAGGAAGCCCGGCGCGGGCGCGTCCGCGAGTACGCCGAGCGTTTCGGCTGCGCCTACCGCGAGGGGGCGCGGCCGTGGGGCATCTCGTGCCAGCTCGCGCTGCCCTGCGCCACGCAGAACGAGCTCGACGAAGGCGACGCCCGGACGCTCCTCGACAACGGGCTCGTGGCGGTCGCCGAGGGCGCCAACATGCCGTGCACGCTCGACGCGATCGGCGCCTTCCTCGAGCGGCGGATCCTGTTCGGCCCGGCCAAGGCCGCCAACGCGGGGGGCGTCGCCGTCTCGGGCCTCGAGCAGAGCCAGAACGCGCTGCGCATCTCCTGGTCCCGCGAGGAGGTCGACCGGCAACTTC
>JAPOWL010000121.1 GCA_026707615.1 Acidobacteriota bacterium
GGACCACATGCGTGCCGGCATCGACTGCGTCGCGGTAACGGACCACAACAGCGGCGCCTGGGTGGATGGTCTGAGAGCTGCCCTAGCAGCGTTGGAGCACGACAAACCCGATGGTTACCGCCCCTTGCACCTGTTCCCTGGTACGGAGATCGCTGTGCAGGGTGGCGTGCACCTCCTTGCCATCCTGGCCAAGCAAGCGACTACGTCGGACATCGACACGCTGCTCGGGGCTGTAGGTGTCAACGGAGGCGCGAAGGCTTCGAGCGGAGGTGTGACGACGAGGTCCTTCGCGGAAACCGTCGAGGTGATCGTGCGGGCCGGCGGTATCGCCATTCCAGCGCATGTCGACCGCGACAACGGTCTCTTCCAGGAGTTCCACGGCGCCACGCTCGAGCAGGCGCTGCGAGTTGGCGGAGTATGCGCTATGGAGACCGTGGACTCGCGTTGTGAGAAGCCGCAACTCTACCGCGACATGAAGCTCCGCTGGACCGAGATTCTCGGCTCTGACTCGCATCATCCGTCCGGCAGTCCGGGGCAACGCTTCCCGGGAAGTTGCTTCAGCTGGGTGAAGATGGGCACTCCCGATCTGGACGGACTTCGGCTCGCTTTGCTGGACGGTTCTCTTTCCGTACGACGTTCCGACGAGCATCCCGTTACGCCCAATGTTCACGCTCCGACCGTGCTGGAGTCCATCGAGGTTGCTGACGCCCGGTACATCGGCCGGGCGGCTCCGTTCGTAGCGAGGCTCAATCCGTGGCTGAACGCCATCGTAGGCGGGCGCGGCACGGGGAAATCCTCTCTGGTGGAGTGTGTCCGGATCGCGCTACGCCGACAGGACGAACTGCCCGACGAGTTGAAGCCCGAGTTTGAGAAGTATGGGGATGTCCATCGGACTCGGGACGATGGCGGACTGCTGACGGAAGGCACGGCGATACGCGTCGTCTACCGGAAGGAGCGATCGAGATTTCGCATCCAGTGGAGCCCGACGGGCACGGTCAGTTCCATCGAGGAGGCGCTGGACGGAAAGTGGGCGCGGGCGGAGGGCGATGTCGTCCAGCGCTTTCCCATTCGGATTTACAGCCAGAAGCAGATCTTCCATTTGGCGAGGACACCGAGAGCGCTTCTCCGGATCGTGGACGACGCGACGGAGGTGGATCTCCAATCGTGGAGAAGACGCTGGCGGCAGGAGGAGAACCGCTACCTGTCCCTGCGGTTGAAGGTTCGCGAGATCGAGGCGGAGCTGCCCGAGGAGACCCGCCTGCGGGGTGAACTCGACGACGTGGTGCGGAAACTGGCGATCTTCGAGGAGGCGGGACACGCGGACGTGCTACGAACGTTCCAGCGCCGGCGCCGGCAGCAGCGCGCAATCGAGACCTGGCAGGGAGAGTGGGTTGGGACGGGCGACCGGCTCCGGGAGATTGGTGCGGACGTCGTGCCGGACGATCTCGACGACACACACATGGACTCCGGGTCGCAGGCGGATGCGCCGTTGCTCGCGAACGCCGACGCGGTTCGTGGTCGTCTGGCAGGGGTACGGCAGCAGTTGGAGAAGATGGCGGACGAAGCCGACCGGATCGCGGCGGGGTGGAGGGCGGATCTGGATGGCTCTACGTGGAAGCGCGAGGCCGATGCTGCGGGTGCAGCTTACGAGGCGCTGCGCGCCCGTCTGGCGACCGGTGGCGCCGGCGATCCATCGGCGTACGGCGAGCTGGTACAACGGCGGCAGGTGATTGAGCAGCGGCTCGTGACCTTGACCGACCGCAAGCGCGAGGCGTCGGCGCTCAAGGCACAGGCTGAGGCAAGCCTGGCGCGGCTGCGACGAATCCGCAGGGAGCTGACCGAAGCCCGCGGCTCGTTCCTGGATCGCATCCTGGCCGACAATCCTTACGTGCGCATTCAAGTCATCCCCTACGGCGCCAGGGACACGGTCGAGGCGGAGTTTCGCCACCTGATCCAACGGCTGGATGGACGATTCGAGAAGGACATCGGCTCGCCGGGTGGCGAGGGACTGCTCGGACGCATCTACGCCGCCAGCGGTGGCGCAGCGCAGATGGAAGACGCGCTGAGGAAGGAGAAGCAGCAAATTCGTTCCGTGGCGGAGGGCGCCGGGGGGACCTGGATGCTCGCCGACCAGCGTTTCGCGCCGCACCTCCGGCGGCTGGCGCCCGAAGCACTCGATCGCCTCGATGTGTGGTTTCCCGAAGACTCGCTCGACGTCCGCTACAGCACCACGGGCGACGGCGGCAACCTCCGATCCATCGCGGAAGGTTCACCGGGCCAGAAGACGGCGGCGCTCCTGGCGTTCCTGCTGTCGTACGGCGAGGAACCGCTCGTCCTGGATCAACCCGAGGACGACCTCGACAACCACTTGATTCACGAGTTGATTGTCAGGCAGATCCGCGAGGTCAATCGGCGACGGCAGATCGTCGTAGTGACGCACAACCCCAACATCGTGGTCAACGGGGATGCCGAGCTCGTCTTGGCGCTTGCTGCCCGAGGGGGCGCGACGCAAGTGGAGTGCAACGGCAGCCTGCAGGATCGGGAAGTGCGAGAGACGATCTGCACGATCATGGAGGGCGGGCGGGATGCGTTTGCGGAACGCTACCGTCGCATCGCCGTGGAGGGGCTCGGTGTTCGACAGCCCTGAGGAGCTGCTCCGCGGCATACGCTTGGGCGAGGATACTGCCCTCGAACTCAAGGGAGTCTCGTTCAGAGGCGCCCGAGTATCGGGGCCCGATCGCGGCGCCTTGGCCGACGAATTGTCCGCAATCGCCAACACGCGGGATGGTGTCCTGGTCCTCGGTGTCGAAGACCAGACGCGGGAGATTGTCGGCATCCCGATAGGGCGCCTGGATGCTGTGGAACGGTTCGTATTCGAGATCTGCAACGAGAGCGTCGAGCCCCCAATCCACTATCGGTCGTTCCGGATGGAGTTGCCGGACGGCGCCGGAGTACTGCGGCCGGTGCTCAAGGTCGAGGTCCCGCGTAGCCTGTTCGTGCACAGAAGTCCGGGAGGGTACTTCCATCGGCAAGGTAGCTCGAAACGCCGGATGTCGACCGAGTTCCTCCTGCGCCTCGGACAGCAGCGTAGTCAGGCACGACTCTATCGGTTCGAGGAGCAGGCCGTGCCGGGCTCGGAAGTCACCGACCTGGAGGTGGAGCGCAGGCGGCGCTACGCGAGGCCCGTCGACGACCTTGCTACCCTGAAGAAGATGAAGCTCGCGACGGACGACGAGACAGGGCGAACCCGCGCGACCGTTGCCGGGATCCTCACGTGTTCTCCGAACCCCGAACAGTGGCTTCCCGGCGCAATGGTGCATGCCGTGTCCTATCGGGGCATTCATCAGGACTCCAACTATCAGCTCGACGCGCAGGTGATCGCCGGACCGGTGGACGAGCAGATCGCGGCGGCGATCTCGTTCGTCCGCCGGAACATGAGGGTGACGGCGCGGAAGGCTCCTGGTAGGGTGGACACGCCTCAGTTCAGTATGCGTGCGGTCTTCGAGGCCGTCGTCAACGCCGTGGCGCACCGCGACTACGCAGTGCACGGATCGACGATCCGGCTTTTTCTGTTCGAGGACCGCCTGGAACTCTACTCGCCCGGCCCGCTGCCGAACTCCGTCACCGTGGATGCGCTGGCGCTGCGCCAGTCAACTCGCAACGAATTGCTGACAACCCTGCTGGCGAGGTGCCTGGCGGTGGATCCGACGGGCGAGATCGGGCGGCAGTTCCTGATGGAAAAGCGCGGCGACGGCGTGCCCATCATCCTGCGCGAGAGCTTGGCGTTGTCTGGTCGACAGCCGGAGTACCGGGTGATCGATGACGCCGAGGTGCTGCTGACGGTCTATGGGGCCGGCCCTTCGCGGGAGGTGGAGGGTAGCGCCACGTAGTCGCCGGGAGTCCAGGCGCGCTACCGGGCCGGATGCTCGGCGGCGCCCAGGGCGCGGAGGAGGGCCTCGGTGGCCGGGGCCGCGTCGAGGTTGCCGCGGCGTCGACGGGTGACGAGCGCCAGCGGCGTCATGCCTCGGTCGTTCGTCGCGTCGAGCCTCGCGCCGCGCTCGACGAGCAGCTCGACGACGTGGTCGAAGCCCTTGTCGACGACGTGGTGGAGGGCGGTGTTCCCGGTCTCGTCGACGGCGTTGACATCGGCGCCCGCGTCGAGCGCGGCCAGGACGGCATCGAGCGTTCCCGCCTCGTCCGCGTGCTGGGCCTGGAAGGCGAAGTCGCGGTGCAGGGCCCGGTCGCGCCGGTCCCAGACGGCGTAGCGCCAGCTCGCTCCCGCGGCCAGCATGAGCGGGGTCCAGCCGTTGCGGAGCGGCAGGAGGCCGTCGGCGCCCGCGGCGGACAGGGCACGCATGATCTCACCCTCGGCGAACTTGGCGGCCAGCGCGAAGGGTGTGGCGCCGATGAGATGGTCGCCGATCATCAGGACCTGCCCGTTGCGGGTGACGCGCGTCGCCTGCGTCACTTGTGCGTTCGGCCGCGCGCCGGCTGCGAGCAAGGCCTCGGCCATCCGCAGATCGCCCTGCAGCACGGCGGCGTGGAGTGCGGTGTAGCCTGCCGCGGCGGCGTTCGGGTTGGCGCCCTCGGCCAGGAGGCGCTCGACGAGCGCACGGTGGCCGCTGTGGGCCGCCACGAGGAGCGCGCTCCGCCCGTCGGGCGCCGTGTCGTTCACGTTGGCCCCGGCGGCCAGCAGGAGTCGGGCGGAGGCGGCGTCGCCGTGCCGCGCCGCGAACAGCAGCGCCGTGTAGCCGCCGATGTCGGTTTCCTCGGCGTCCGTGCCGTAGCGCCGGCCGAGCTCGCCGTAGCGCAGGTTCGACTGCAGGCGCCGGCTGATGACCAGGCGCCGGGCGCGTGAGCGCCGATGGACGTCGGCTCCGCGGTCGAGCAGCACGCGGACCACGGCCGGATGGCGCTGCGCGACCGCCCACATGAGCGCCGTCTGATCCTCCGCGGATTCCGCCGCGTCGACGTCCGCGCCGTGGTCGAGGAGCGCCGCCACCGCCGCCGCGTTCCCCGTCCGGGCGCAACTCATCAGGACGGTCTCGCCGGTCGTGACCGCAGCCGCCGCGTCGGCCCCCGCGGCCAGCAGCAGATCGACCATCGCGGCGTTCGCGTTGGTGCAGGCCAGCGCCAGCGGGACGACGCCGTGCGCGTTGGCGGCCCCGGCGTTCGCGCCCGCCTCCACGAGCAGGCGCGCTACGTCCAGGTCGTCGACGTAGGCGGCCCAGTGGAGCGCCGTGGCTCCGTCCGCCTGCGCAGCGTTGAGGTTGACGCCGGCGTCCAGCAGTCGACGCACGGTCGTGGCGTCTTGCAGCTTGACGGCCTCGATCAGGCTCTCGTGGGCGGCCTGCGCGTCTGCTTCAGCCGCTCCGAATCCGAGCATGCTCGTAGCGAGCAGCATCGCGGCGGCGTGTCTCGCGCGGTCCCCCGTCAAGCACGTGCGCATCGCTTCCAGCCTTGCTGCCGAATCGGCGACACCCCATGCGCCGCCTCGTGGAGCATCATCTCATTCCGTTGCGCGGCGGACAACCACGAGCGCGCGGTGGTCGGAGCCGATGCGGCGCTCGGAGATTCGGCGGGTCCGTCGGCGGAGTGCCGGCGTCCAAGGCAAGGGCGGCGCTGGCAGCGTCAACCGAGGAACCAGAGCCGATGTCGGGTCGCATCCGACGTGTCGCGCGGGCGTGTTACGCTGCACACAGGACCATGCGAAACCGAGATCCGCTGATGACGGCCGGCGCGATCGGGGGTGTGATCGCTGCCATGGCCAGCCTGTGGAACGCCTTTCAGTACTCCCGACTGACCGGGATCGTTCAGCAGCTCAGCGAGACGCTGCTCGCGCACCTGAACGCTCCTGGACTCCACTGAAGACCCAACACGGACCGACGAAGTCCGTCACTTCCGCGCCAGGAGTTATCGCCGTAGATCGTGTCACGGGCACTCCGTGCCGGCGCAGACTCCCAGAGCGCCCGTAATGGCGCTCTACCGTCTCCCTGCTACACCCCCGAGAGCCGCTCCGCCGGGCCCGCGAGGCGCGGCAGCGCGCCCGTGCTGTCTCCGAGGCGGTCGACGTCCACGCCGAGCTTGTCGAGGAGCGACACGTGGAGGTTGGCGAGCGGCGTGCCGGACGGGTAGACGAGGTGCCGTCCGCCCCGGACCTGCCCTGCGCCGCCGCCGGCCAGCAGGACCGGCAGGTTGTACGGCGAATGGGCGTTGCTGTCGCTCATGCCGGCGCCGTACAGGATCATCGCGTGGTCGAGCAGCGAGCCGTCGCCGTCGGGCGTCGAGGCCAGCTTCTCGAGGAACGACGAGAAGAGCGTCGTGTGGTACGTGTTGATCTTCGTCAGCTTCGCGAGCGCCTCCGGCACGTAGCGGTGGTGCGAGAGCGGATGGTGCGCGTCGGGCACGTCGATCTCGCGGTAGGTGCGGCCGCTCAGCTCGTGCCCGCTCATGAAGGTGGTGACGCGGGTGCGGTCGGTCTGCCAGGCCAGGAGCTGCAGGTCGTACATGAGGCCGGCGTGCTCGGCGAAGCTGCCCGGCACGCCCAGCGGCCGTTCGAGGAGCGGCAGGTCGTCGTCTCCCTGGCGCTCGGCGATCGCGATGCGCCGCTCGACGTCGCGCACGGCGTCGAGGTAGGCCCCCACCTTCCGCCGGTCGCCGGCGCCGAGCTCGCGGTGCAGGCGGGCGACGTCCTCCTGCACGGAATCCAGGATGCTCCGCTGCGCCTTGCGGCGGGCGCGGCGCGCGGCCGGGTCCGTGCTGTCGTTGTCGCCGAAGAGCCGCTCGAAGACGGCGCGCGGATTGTGCTCCATGGGCAGCGGCGTCGATCCGCTGGCCCACGAGATGGTGTAGGAGAAGGCGCAACTGAAGCCGCCGCTGTCGCACGAGCCGGCGAAGTTGGCGCCCTCGAGGCCGAGCTCGAGCGAGGCGACCGGCGTGTGGCGGCCGAGCTCGCGGGCGGCGACCTGGTCCATCGAGACCGCGTCCGGGTTCCAGGCGCCGGGGTGCTCGGCGGTGAGGAACTTGGTGGAGGCGCGCGAGTGGGCGCCGCCGCTGATGCCCGGCGGGGGCGTGCTGTTGAGCCCGGAGAGGACGAGGAGCCGATCCCGGAACGGCGCCAGGGGCGCGAGCGTCGGCGTGAGCTCGAACCCGTTGCCCTCCGCGGCCGGCGTCCAGTTCTGCATCACCATCCCGTTCGGCACGTAGACGGCGCCGAACCGGACCGCGGGCCTCGCCGCCGTGCGGCCGATGGCGGACAGCGCGGGCACCATGCCGTCGAGCAGCGGCAGCGCCACCGCCGCGCCGAGCCCCCGGAGGACGGTCCGGCGGGGCAGCGCCTTCTTCGTGATCATCATCGCTCCGCGCTCCTCATCTGAAACGGCACGCTGTTGACGATGCCGAGGACGATCGACGACCAGCGGTAGCCCTGCGGCTCCGCGGCGTCGACGATCCCGCGGACGGCCGGCTGGTCGTAGTGCTCGGCCGTCCGCCCGACGGCGTAGCCCAGCAGCTTCTCGGTGACGGTCCGGACGACGCTGACGTCGTAGGCGGTGAGCGCCTCGCGGAACGCGGCCGGCGTGTCCACCCGCGTTCCGTCGGCCAGCGCCCCCGCGGTGTCGACGGGGGAGCCGGCCTCGTCGACGTCGCGCCAGCGTCCGATGGCGTCGTAGTTCTCGAGGACGAAGCCGGGCGGGTCCATCATGCGGTGGCACGAGGCGCAGGCCGGGTTGGCGCGGTGCTGCTCCATCCGGTCGCGCATCGAGAGCACGGCGCGGGCGCCGTGGTTCTCCTCGAGGGCGGGCACGTCGGCCGGCGGTTCCGGCGGCGGCATCCCGAGCACGTTGTCGAGCACCCACTTGCCCCGCAGCACGGGCGAAGTGCGGTTGGGATACGCGGTCAGCGTCAGCAGGCTGGCGTGGCCGAGGAGCCCGCCGCGCTGCGCGGGGTCCACGGCGACCCGCCGGAAGCGCTCGCCGTAGACGCCGGGGATGCCGTAGTGCCGCGCCAGCCGCTCGTTGACGAACGTGTAGTCGGCCGTGAACAGCTCCAGCAGGCCCCGATCCTCGCGGAGCTGGCTGCGCAGGAACAGCGTCGTCTCGCGCTCCATGTCGGCGCGCAGGTTCTCGTCGAAGTCGTAGAAGATGTCGGCGTCGGGAGCGACGCCCCGGATGCGGCGGAGCTGCAGCCACTGGCTCGCGAAGTTGTCGACGAGCGCCGTGGCGCGCCGGTCGGCCAGCATGCGGCGGACCTGCCGCTCGAGCTCGTCGGGCTCCGAGAGCCGCCCCGCCTCGGCGACGTCGAGTAGCTCGTCGTCCGGGATGCCGCTCCACAGGAAGAACGACAGGCGCGAGGCGAGCTCCAGGTCGGTCAGCCGGTACGCGGCGCCGGCCGCGACGTCGATCGGGTCGCGCTCCACCCGGAAGAGGAACTCGGGCGCCACCAGCAACCGCTCGACGGCCTTCTGGATGCCGCCCTCGAAGCCGCGCTCGGCGCGGCCCGCCGCGTAGAAGCGCATCAGCGTCGCGACGTCGGCGGAGGTCGCCGGCCGCCGGTAGGCGCGGCGCGCGAGCGCCGTCAGGATCTCCGCGGCGCATTCCTGCTCGGAAGCGTCCGCCTCAGTGGGGGGCGTCGCCTCGCCGGCATCCGCCGAGGCCGCCGACGGGTCCGGAGGCCGGCAGGAGAAGAGCCGCCGCCGGCTCGGCGTGTCGCCGGGGCCCTCGGCGTCGTACGGACCGGCGATCTCGACCCGCTCGACCGCCGCGTTGCCGTGATAGAAGCCGAGACCGCTCAGCGAGAACCCGGACAGGCGGCGCTCGAGAACGCCCGTCGGCTCGGTCCGGGCGTCGACGAACGAGACGCCCAGGTTGCCGGGCCCGGCCGGAGCGCGGAAGCGCACGGCGAGACCGGCGTCCGCCTCGTTGGAGACGTATTCCTCCCAGGCGGGATCGCCGCGGATCGTGCCGAAGAAGCTGTAGGCGGACGGATACCCGAAGCGATCCGCGTCCCCGACCGTGAACTCGCCGACGAGGGCGCCGTCGAGCCGCACCTCGATGCGGTGCGGACGTCCCATGCCGACGATGTAGTCGTAGATCATCCGGCGCAGCCGGATGCGCACCTCGTAGTCGCCGTCGAGCGGGAAGTAGTGCCGCACGGCCAGGCCGCCGCGCGAGCCGAACGGCAGCTCCTCGCTGGCCCGGTCGTCCTGGTAGAGCAGGCGCGGCGTGCTGTAGGTGGCGGCGGCGTAGCCGGGTCCGATCGTCGGGTCGCCCACCGCGAGCCGGCTGATGCGGTTGGCGGCGGCCAGGTAGCGCTCGAACAGGGCGGGGGAGACCGAGAGCACGTCGCCGTTCGTGTCGAAGCCCTGCGGGTCGACGTCGTCGGCCGGGAACAGCAGCCAGCGCTCGTCGACGTCGAGGGCCAGCAGATCGCGCACGGCGTTGACGTACTCGGCCGTCGTGAGGCGCCGCACCGCGGGCCGGCCGGGGTGCGGCGCGGCCGCCGCGGCGCGGTCGAGCTCCGCCTCGAGCCACGCCACGAACCGTTCGTGGGCCTCCGGTTCCGGCCGTGGCCGCCCCGCCGGCGGCATCATGCCGAGCCGCAGCTTGCGGACCACCGCCTCCCACGCGCCGGGGTCGGCCCCGACGTCGGCCACGTCGAGCCCGTCGAACGCGAACGGGACCGCGCCCCGTTCGCGCATCGGCTCGTTGTGGCAGGCGACGCAGTACCGATCCAGCAGCGCCTGCTGTGGTGCCCTGACGGTCGGGTTGCCCGCGCCCGCCGCTCGTGGCGCCGCGGGAGGAGTGGTGGTGGCCTGGGCTCTCGCCGGCGCCGCAGCCGCAAGCGAGACCAGGACCAGAACCGCCCCCGGGAGGCGCACGTCCTTCACAGTGGCCCATTCTGGTCGGGGGTCGTCAGGCTGTCAATGTCGGCGAGAGGCGCAGCCCCTTGAGGACCGTGACGTGGGTTGCGCCCATCGCCGTCTGAACCTGTATCGTGCCATTGTAGACCGCGGGTGCCGTTCGACGGCGCGGGGGAGTGCTGCGTGATCTCCGGACTTCGGTGGAAGCCGCAAGCCGCGGCGCTGTTGGGCGGCGTCGGCCTGATCTGGGCCGTGTCGTTGTACGGACTGTTCGTCGACCCGGGCGTCGTCTCCGCGCTCGCGCTCGTGCCGCGCCGCATCGACGGCCTGCCCGGCGTGCTCGGCACCCTCCTCGTGCATGGCTCCCTCGGCCACCTCGCGGCGAACACGCCGCCCCTGCTCGTGCTGGGCGTAATGGTCGCCGTCCGCGGCGCGGCCTACTACCTGACCACCGCGCTGGCGATTACGGTGGTGGGCGGCCTGGGCCTCTGGGTGGTCGGACGAGACGCGGCGCACATCGGTGCCAGCGGACTCATCTTCGGCCTGTTCGGCTTCCTGGTCGCGCGCGGATACTACGAGCGCCGGTGGTCCTCGATCGCCGCCGCCCTCGTCGTCGTCGTCCTCTACGGAGGCATGATCGCGGGCGTGGTGCCGCGCGGCGGGCAGGTCAGCTGGGAGGCCCACCTCTGCGGGCTGCTCGCCGGCATCCTGTGCGCCTGGAGTCTGCGCCACAGAACCGGCGACGCAGGGGTGCCGCGCTAGGACGCACGCGCCGCGGCGCCGGCCTGCCCGAACTCCGCCAGCACGTGCCCGGCGATCAGCCAGGCATCCCCCTCCCGCTCCGCGGTGACCGTTTCGACGGCCGTGGTCCGGTCGGCGAAGACCGTCTGGAACGTGAACACGACGTAGGGCGCGTCGGGCGCCCCGGCCACGCTGTCGGTGCGCAGCGCGTTGCGGAGCGTACGGTCGTCCACCGCGCCGAGCGGCGCCCGGTGCGTCTCCATGGCCTGCACGAGATCGTCGGCCGAGACCACCCGCTTGAAGTAGGTGGAGCCGAGCGGCCAGGCGTCGCGGTAGCGGCCGTTGTCGATCAGCTCCAGCCAGGCGTCGACCGTCGGGCGGGCGGCGGCGATGTCCGCCTCGTCGGTGGTCGGAGCGGGCGCTTCCGGCTCGACGATCGGCGTCGGCTCGATCGGCGTCCGCCGGTCGCACGCGGAGAGCCCGGCGAACGCGACGGCGAGCGGCACGGCGAGGCGCTTCGAGCGGGTCCCCAACGGCATGGCTGCTCCCTGCTGCTATTCTTGATGCGATCGGAGCGGAGGGTACCAGAGATGCCGCGGATCGCGTTCGACGAGCTGCCCGGCGACGCGCGGGTGTGGATCTTCTCGGCGGAGCGGGACCTGACGGAGTCGGAGCGGACGCGCCTGCTGGCGGAGGTCGACGGCTTCATCGATCAATGGGGGGCCCACGCGACGCCCCTCACCGCGGGGCGGCACCTGGCATACGACCGGTTCCTCTTCGTCGCGGTCGATCAGCGCGCCGCGGGACCGTCCGGCTGCTCGATCGATGCCCTCGTGCGGCAGATGCAGGCCCTCCAGCGCGAGCTCGGCGTCGAGCTGGTGAACCATGCGCCGGTGCTGTTCCGCCGGGGGGACGCCATCGAGCGGGTGTCGCGCGAGTCGTTCGCCGAGATGGCCGCGGCCGGCGCGGTCGGCCCCGGGACGACGGTCTTCAACAACACGCTGACGAGCCTGGGCGACGTGCGGGCCGGCCGGTGGGAGGTCGCCGCCGCCGACTCGTGGCACGCCCGGGCGTTCTTCTAGTCGAGGGGCAACCGCACTCGCTGCCATGAGCTCCCCGAGCGCCGCGACGGTCGAGCGCTGGTACCTGCGCCTGGCGCTCAGGATCGGCATCGTCGCGTGGGTCTCGCTGGTGCTCGCCGAGCTGGGCTGGTTCCGGGTCTGGCTGGTCCTTCCCGTCATCGCCGTCGTCGCCGTCGGCGCTCTCCACGACGCCGTCCGCACGGGGCGGGCGGCGGCGCGCCGCGGACGGTTCACGCTGCGGGCCGCGGCGGGCTTCGGGGGGCTGCTGCTGCTGTGCGGCGTGGCCTTCCTGCCGCCGTTCGAGGCGGTGGTCTCCGGCGGCGACGCGACGGTGTACGTCGGCTTCGGGCGCCAGATCGCCGAGACCGGCCGCCTCGTGTTCGACGACGAGCTGGTCCGGCAGCTTCCGGTCGACCTGCGGGCGGAGCTGTTCGACAACCGGATACGTGGTGACGCGACCGGCGACTACGCGCGGTTTCCGGGCGGATTCCAGATTCCGGACATCGGCGACCCGACGGTGACGGCGGGATTCTCGCCGCTGTTCCCCGTCCTCACGGCGCTCTTCTACGAGCTGTCGTCGATGCACGGAGCGCTCTACGTCGCGCCGGCGTTCGCGATGCTCAGCGTCGGCGCCCTGCTGCTCGTCGCCGCGCACTTCGTCGGCTGGCGTTACGGCTGGCTCGCCGTCGCCCTGACCCTCGTGGCGATGCCGCAGGCCTGGTTCGGGCGGCTGCCGGTCCCGGAGATGCTGGCGCAGTGGCTGGTCCTGAGCGGGCTCCTGGCCTGGGTCGTGGCGTTGCGGGACCGGGCCCCGAGATGGGCGTTCGCGAGCGGGCTGTTCCTCGGGCTGGGCTGCTTCGCCAAGGTGGACCTCATCGTGCTGCTGGGCGTCGCCCTGGTGGCCTACGTCGCCTGGCGCCTCCTCGCACGACCCGAACGCGGCGACCTCGGCATGCGGTACTTCCCCTACCTGCTCGTCTCGTTCGGCCTGCTCCTGCTGCACAACTTCACGCACTATCTCGCGTTCGCCTCCCACTACCGGCCGTACGTCGAGTACCTCATCCGGACGTCCTACCTGAGCCGGCTGCTCCAGGCGTCGGGAGCGATTCAGATCGTGCTGGCCGTGCTGGCGGTGCTGGCCATCCTCGGCGGGGTGATGGTGCTGCTGCGCCGTTCGGCGAGGGACCGGGAGCGGGTCGGGGGGCTGGCCCTGGCCGCCCTCGTCGTCGCCTACGCGGTCAACTACGTCGCGACGACGAACGGGCGCGTGGACGACACGGCCGCGTGGTTGAGCTGGTACCTGTCGTGGCCGCTGCTGGCGGCCGGGGGGGGCGCGGTGTTGTGGCTGATGGCCGGGCGCGCGTCGCGCGACCCGGGCGCCACGCTCCTGGTCGCGCTGCTGCTGGTGGTGGGCCTGCAGTATCTGTGGAATCCGCTGGAGCCGTCGGTGCACATCTGGGCGATGCGCCGTTTCGTTCCGGTGGTCCTGCCGCTGCTCATGGTGGCGATCGCGATGGGTCTGGCGGCCTCCCTGGATCGGGTGGCGCCGATGTTCCGGGGCTGGGCGGCCGCCGTGGCGGGCCTGCTGCTCGTCGCCCTGGTGGCGCGCCCGACGCTGGCGCTGGCGGGAGAGCCCATCTGGAGCGGTGCGGTCGCCCAGGTGGACGAGATCGCGACCCGCTTCCCGCCCGACGCGGTGGTCGTGGCGAGCCCGACGCTGGCGGGCACGCATCTTGCGACCTCGCTGGCCTACCTCCACGACATCGACACCGTCCTCGTGCAGCACCCGAACCCGAACGCTCCGTTGCTGGAGCGGGCCATCCTGGGTTGGCTCGCGAGCGACCGGCCCGTGTTCCTCGCCTTCGCCGCGGGCGATCCCCTGCGGTTCCCCGCTCCCGCGCTCGTCCTGTCCGAGATGCGTGCGGCGAGCATCGAGCTCCCGATGCTCGAGATCACGCGGGACCGGGCCCCGGAGGGGGTCTACCGGCCCCGGATCGGGCTGCTGGTGTGGCGCATCACCCGCCGCGAGATGCCGGCCGTCGACATCGGCAACCCGCCGGACGACACCTTCGTGTTCACGATGCGCGGCTTCCACGAGGCGGAGCCCGATACGCGCGGGGACGGAACCTTCCGGTGGACTGCCGACGAAGCCTCGCTCATGGTTCCGGCCGGCGCGGAGGCGACCCTGACCGTCGCCAGCACCCGTCCGGAGGGCGCCCCGCCCGCGGAAGTCTCCCTGCTCGTCGACGGGCGGCCGGTGATGGAGGCCCGCACGCTCACCAGCGAGCTCGAGGAGCTCGTCGTCCCCGTCCCGCCGGGGCCGCGGCCGGCGGAGCTGACCATCCGGTCGTCGGCCTTCAACGCCCGCGAGCTCGGGCTGGAGCCGCCCGACGGGCGGAACCTGGGCGTCCAGTTGTACCGCGTCGACTTCCGGCCGCAGGCGCCCTGAAGGCCGCCGGTCCGCGTTCGGGCGGCCCGCACCACTCCCGTGCGCGGGCGCCGGGCGACGCGCGATCGGTCCGCCGCGGGCCTGAGGGGGAAGTCATTGCCGGCACGCGATCGGTCGGCCGCGGGCCTGAAGGGGCGGTCGTTGGGGAACGCAATCGGTCTGCCGCGGGCCTGAGGGGGAAGTCGTCGTCGATGGTCAAGACCAGCGAATCCGATCCCATCCGCGTCGCGGCGGTGACGCCCGCCGACGGCCACGGCCGCATCGGCATCACGCTCTGTCCTGGCAAGACGGACCCGGCGGGGATCTCCGGGGCCTGGGCGCGGGACCTCGGGGCGGACCTCGACGCGATCGAGGGCTGGGGCGCGACGGCGGTGGTCAGCCTGATCACGGACGCGGAGATGGACTACCTCGGCGTGCGGGGCCTGGCCGCGGCGGTCCGGGCGCGGCACATGGAGTGGTGGCACGCGCCGATTCCGGACGGGCGGCCGCCGGGGCCCGATTTCGAGGACCGGTGGGCGGTCGCAGGCCCGGCGCTTCGGGATCGCCTGCGAGCGGGCTTCGACATTCTCGTGCACTGCAGGGGCGGCCTGGGGAGGGCGGGTACCGTCGCCGCCCGGCTGCTCGTGGAGCTCGGAGCGGGCGCGGAAGACGCCGTGCGCCGGGTGCGCGAGGCGCGGTCGCCCCATGCCGTCGAGACCAGGAGCCAGGAGGCGCACGTCGCCGCGTGCGCCGCGCGAGCGCCCTCCGCGGCGCCGGCGGCGCGGTCGCGGAGCGCGGAGAGCATTCGGGACCGCGCGCGGGGCGCCCTGCTCGGGCTCGCGGTGGGCGATGCGGTAGGCACGACGCTGGAGTTCTCCATCCGCGATACCCGGCCGCGGCTCGAAGACATGGTCGGGGGCGGTCCGTTCGATCTGCCGGCCGGCGCCTGGACCGACGACACGACCCTCGCCCTCGCCCTGGCCGAGAGCCTGGCGGAAGCGGGCGACTTCGACGGCCGGGACCTGCTGGACCGCTTCGTCGACTGGTGGCGGAACGGCAGCTACTCGTGCAACGGGCACTGCTTCGATATCGGAATCACGACGCGCACGGCCCTCGAGCGCTACGTCCGGACCGGCGATCCGCGGGCCGGCTCGACCGAACCGAACAGCGCGGGCAACGGCTCGCTGATGCGCCTGGCCCCCGTGGCCCTCCGCTACTGGCACGACCGCGAGCAGCTGAGCGCCGTGGCGGCGGCGCAGTCGCGCACCACCCACGGGGCCACCGAAGCGGTGGACGCGTGCCGGGCCTTCGCCGGGCTGCTGGCGGATGCGATCGCCGGTGCGGCGCGGCCGGACGTCCTGGGCACCCGGCGGTTCGACGGGGCGCCCGCCATCGCCCGCATCCTGGCCGGAAGCTGGCGGGGGCGGGCGCGCGACACGATCGATTCCAGCGGCTACGTCGCCCACACGCTCGAGGCGGCCCTGTGGTCCGTCGCCCGGACGGGCGACTTCCGCGGCGCCGTGCTGCTCGCGGCCAACCTGGCCCACGATGCCGACACCGTCGCCGCGGTGACGGGGCAGCTCGCCGGCGCCCTGTACGGCCTGAGCGGCATCCCCGAGGGCTGGCTGGACCGGGTCGCCTGGAGGGGTCGACTGCTGGCGGTGGCGGACCGCCTGGTGGCCCCTTCACTCGGAAGCCCTCCTCCACCGCTGTGAGCGGCCGGGTCGGCGTCGGCGAAGGCCACCGAAGCCCCGGGTATCGTCACGCCCCCGCGGGCGGTTGGCGTGCCAGCGGTTGGCGTACAACGATGAGGTCTCCAGCCGCCGGTGCCGTCGCGCCTCCGCGCGCGGTCGGCGTGCGGCACGCCGTCGCCCGCCCGGGGAACGGTTTGCGATCCGGATCCGTCATCGGTCACGTCAAGGGCCGGCCGCCGTGCCGGCCGGCGCCGTCGAGTGGGAGCGCTGCAGACGGAAGGAGAAGCCCGATGAATCGAATGGCCGGACTGGCGGCCCTGGTCCTCGCCCTCGCCGGCACCGCGGTGGCGGCGCAGGAGCGCACGTTCGAGGAGACGGTCGCCCTCGAGCCGGGAGGGCGCCTGTCGCTCGACACCTCCCGGGGGAGCGTGGCGCTGACCTCGTGGGACCGGTCGGCGGTGGAGGTGCGGGCGCGCATCACCCGCCCGTCGCAAGTCAACGACGGCTGCGCGCGGGAGGCCGTCGAAGCGGTCGCGATAGATGTGCGCCGGGGCGACGGCGTCGTGGACATCCGCACGGATCGCAGCGAGGCGCCGCGCTGCGGGTGGCTGCGCGGCCTCGGGCAGCAGCGGGCCCAGGCGCGCGTCCACTACG
>JAPOWL010000449.1 GCA_026707615.1 Acidobacteriota bacterium
AGGGCGAAGACCTCGGGGTTCATGATGCGGCCGGCCGTCCGGTCGTCGTACCCGAGCAGGTGCTGGACCTCGCCCGACTCCCGCATCAGCTCCAGGACGCTCGCGGCCAGCTCCTCGGGGAGCTGGTCGATCAGCGCCGCCGCGTCGTCCGACGGGAGCTCCGGAAAGAGCCGCGCCAGCACCTCGGCGGGGCGGTCGACGAGCAGCGCCGCCCCGACCTCGCGGTCGAGCTCGCTCAGGGCCTCCATCGCGAGGCGGCTGTTGTGACCGAGCAGGGTGTCGAACGCCGAGCGGCGTTCCAGGGGCCGCAGATCGCCGAGAACTTCAGCGAGGTCGGCGGGATGCTGCTTCTGCAGCAGGTTCAGCAGGTTGGCGGTCGCACCAATCCGCTGCAGTCGCTTGACCGAATCGAGCACGACGTCGAGTCGACGGAGGGGCGGCATCGTGGTGACCGGGGAGCGGCGTACGCCCCGCCAACGCACGGACCGGTGTGGGTCGTTGTCCCACGTCTTCGGTCATCTGGTCGGTCGATTGTACCACGGCCCCGGCAGCGGCGGCTCAGCCCTGGAGGCCGAGATCGCGGAGGGCGCGCGGGTTCTCCCGCCATCCTTCGCGAACCCGGACGTGCAGGTCGAGGAAGACCCGGGCGCCGAAGAAGCGCTCCAGGTCGGCGCGGGCCTCGCTGCCGATTCGCTTCAGCATCGCGCCCGAGCGTCCGACCACGATCCGTTTGTGTGACGGGCGCTCCACCACGATCGAGCAGTACAGCCGGAGGAGCCCGCCGCCCCGGCGCCCGGCGAGGGCGCGGGCCGACCCGTCGCCGGCAGGCTCGGCCTCCGATTCCACCGCCTCCACCGCCGCCTCCTCGTCGAAGCGGTCGACGACCACCGCCGTCGAGAACGGCAGCTCCGCCCGCGTGTGGTGCAGCACCTTCTCCCGCACGGTCTCCGCGACCAGCACCCGCTCCGGCTGATCGGTGAGGTAGTCGTCCGGATAGAGGGGTTCGCCTTCGGGCAGCTCGTCCAGGATGACCCCTTCGAGGCGGGAGACGCCGTCCCCGGTGAGGGCCGAGAGCGGCACGATGGCCGCGAACTCCCTCTGCTCCCGGTAGTGGTCGATGAGCGGCAGGAGCCGCGGCTTGGCCATCCGGTCGATCTTGTTGAGGGCGAGGACCACGGGCGTCCGGACCCCGTCGAGCAGGCCCAGCACGAACCGGTCGCCGGCGCCCCGCGGGGTCGAGGCGTCGAGCACGAGGACGATCACGTCGACCTCGCCGATCGTCGAGACCGCGAGATCGACCATCCGGACGTTCATGCGGTGCAGCGGGCGGTGAATGCCCGGCGTGTCGACGAAGACGATCTGCCCCGGCCGGACCGCACCCGATCCGTCGCCGGACACGTTCCTGACCCCCAGGATGCGGGTCCGGGTCGTCTGCGGGGTCTCGGAGACGATCGCGACCTTGGTCCCGACGAGCCGGTTGAGCAGGGTGGACTTGCCCGCGTTCGGCCGGCCGATGAGCGACGCGACGCCGGACCTCATGCGCCGTCCGCCGCTCCGGCGGTGCGGCGGACGCGGACCCTGCGCACGCGCCGGCGCTCCGCCTCGACCACCTCGATCCGCAGGCCGTCCGCGTCGAACGACTCTCCCGCGTACGGGACCCGTCCGAGGCGCGACAGCACGTAGCCCGCCACCGTCTCGAAGCCCTGCGCCTCGATCGACACGTCGAGAGGCCGGCTCATGTCGTCGACGCTGACGCCGCCGGCGAACAGGAACGCCCCCTCGCCCTCGTCGACGATCGGCTCGTCCTCCTCCCGGTCGTACTCGTCGCGGATCTCGCCGACAATCTCCTCCAGCAGGTCCTCGATCGTCACCAGCCCCGCCGTGCCGCCGTACTCGTCGTGCACGATCGCGCTCTGCACGCGCTCGCGCTGCAGCTCCTTCAGGAGCTCCGCCACCCGCTTCGTCTCCGGGACGGTATGGGCGGGCCGCAGCAGCCGATCGACGATGCGGTCGCTCCCCTCGGCGTCCGTCAACCCCACGAGATCCCGCACGACGACGAACCCGAGGATGGTATCGAGGCTGTCGCGGTACACCGGCAATCGGGAGTAGCGCTCCTCGGCGAATCGAGCGCGCAACTCGTCGAGCGTCGCCGTGGACTTGACGGCCACGATGTCCGGACGCGGGGTCATGACCTCCCGCACCAGCGTGTCGCCGAACTCGACCACCGACTGCAGCAGCTCGCGCTCCTCCTGCTCCTCGTCCGCCGCACGCTGCCCGCCCGCGGCCGGTTCGTCCGGACTCGCGGCGCCCGCGGAGGCGTTGCCGTTGCCGCCGGCCTCGGCGCGGTACCCGATGCCCCGGAGCAGGCCGACGAGCGCCTCGCTGAGGGGGCGGACAGGCCGCACTGCCCGCTCGAACGACGGCAGCAGCAGCACCAGCACGCCCTCCGGATCGCGGCGGACGATGAGCAGCGGGACGAGCTGACCGCAGGCCACCGCCGCGACGGCCAGGGCGCTGGCGACGATACCTGCCGAGACGAGCCCGTCCCCGCCGGCTACGAGCAGCGACACGCCCGCGGCCAGCGACACCGTCAGCACCTGGAGCAGGCGCACGGGGACGAACAGGCGGGCCGGATCGTCGAGGTAGCCGAGCCGCTCGAGCGCGCGTCCGCGCTCCGCGCTCAGTCGGAGCGGCAGCCGCATCAGCGCCGTGAACGCCGCGTCGAGAGTGCCCAGGTAGACGAGAGCGCAGGCGAGCAGGAACAGGGCGAAACTCTCGATCACCAGCGTGTAGGGGATCACGCGATCCCCCCCTTCCTCTGCAGGCGGCGCTCGAAGCGCGCCATCCGGCCGCCGTCGCGCGTGTGGTCGTACCCGAGCAGATGGAGCAGTCCGTGGAGCGCCAGGCGGCGCAGCTCGACCTCGAGCGGCTGCCCGGCGGCGCGGGCCTGCCGGCGGGCGACGCCGGTGGCGATCACGATGTCGCCGAGGATGCGGGGCGCGCCGTGCGGGCGGGGCGACCCGCTCTCCCCGTCGGCCGGGAAGGCGAGCACGTCGGTAGCCCGATCGACGCCCCGGAAGCGCCGGTTGAGCGCCCGCATCTTGCGGTCGCCGACCAGCGCGACCGCCACCGCGCCGCGGGCCGCGCGCGGGGCGTGGCGCTCGAGCCAGGGGCCGAGGGTGGCGGCGGGCAGATCGCGTTCGGCGGGCAGGGGACGCCCCCGTCCATCCGTGGCCACGACGCGCAGCACGCGGTCGGCCGTCACGGCGCGGGCCGTCTCCCCGTCCGCGAACTGTCGGGATCGGGGGCCGGGTCGTCAGTTGTCATCGGAAGCACGATCCGCATCCGCCTCGTACGCCTTGACGATGCGCTGCACGAGGGGATGCCGGACGACGTCGCGGTCGTTGAATCGGATCAGCGCCACCCCGCTCACGGACCGCAGCACGGAGATCGCATCGACCAGACCCGAGGTGCGGCCGGCCGGCAGGTCGATCTGCGTGATGTCGCCGGTGACCACCGCCTTCGATCCGAAGCCGAGGCGCGTCAGGAACATCTTCATCTGCTCGCGGGTCGTGTTCTGCGCCTCGTCCAGGATGACGAAGGCGTCGTTCAGGGTCCGCCCCCGCATGAAGGCGATCGGCGCAATCTCGATTACGCCGCGGTCGATCAGCCGGCCCACCTTGTCGCCGTCCAGCATGTCGTACAGGGCATCGTAGAGCGGTCGCAGATAGGGATTGACCTTCTCCTGCAGATCGCCCGGCAGGAAGCCGAGCTTCTCCCCCGCCTCGACCGCGGGCCGGGCCAGGATGATGCGGCTCACCCGCTTCGCGGTCAGGAACGCCACCGCCTGCGCCATCGCCAGGTAGGTCTTTCCCGTGCCCGCCGGCCCGACCCCGAACACCACGTCGTAGCGCTCGATGGCGTCCCGGTAGCGCCGCTGGTTGACCGTCTTGGGCGTTACGTGCCGCTTGCCGGAGGCGCGGACCGGCCCCTGCGCGAAGTAGTCGCGCAGGTCGACGGCCGCGTCGTCCTCGACGAGCTGGGACACCCGGCGCAGGTCGTCCCGGGAGAAGTGGTAGCCCTCACGGAGCAGCCCCGAGAGCTGGTCGATCACGCGCTCGGTCCGGGCCACGCTGGGAGCGTCGCCGCTGACGAGCAGGTCATGCCCGTCCGTCCGAATCCGGACGTCGAACAGGTGCTCGATCTGCTTGAGGTTCTCGTCGCGGGAACCAAAGAGAGCCTCGACCCCCTCGTCGGGGATCGGGATCTTCACAAGGGAAGGTGTGGCTATCGGGATCTCCCCTACCGCTGCCGGATTGTTTACCAAGCTTTCGGCGGGCGGTCAAGACGACGTGTCGAGATGCAGCTCCCGCAACTGGCGCCGGTCGACGGTCGAGGGCGAACCGGCCATCAGGTCGACGGCGGCGGCCGTCTTGGGAAACGCCATCACGTCCCGGATGGACGGTTCCCGGGCCACCAGGGCCACGATCCGGTCCAGGCCGAGCGCGATTCCGCCATGGGGCGGCGTACCGTAGCGCAGCGCGTCGAGGAAGAACCCGAAGCGCGCCTTCGCCTCCGCGTCGTCGATCTTGAGCAGCCGGAAGATGCGCGCCTGGAGCTCGGCGTCGTGGATCCGGATGCTGCCGCCGCCGATCTCGCTGCCGTTCAGGACCAGGTCGTAGGCGCGGGCCCGCACCGCCGCGGCGTCGTCCTCCAGGCGAACCAGATCCTCTCGGCGCGGCGACGTGAACGGGTGGTGCATCGAGACCAGCCGCTGCTCCGTCTCGCTCCACTCCATGAGCGGGAAGTCGACCACCCAGGCACGAGCCGTCGCGCTCTCGTCGACGAGCCCCGCGCGGGACGCGAGGCGCTGGCGGAGCTGTCCGAGCAGCACGGATGCCTCGTGGCCGTGGCCCCCGGCGAGGAGCGTCAGATCGTCCGGCCCCGCCGCGACCTGCTCGACGACGCGGGTGAGCGCCTCCTCGCCCGCCGCCTTCAGGATGGAGCTCTGGATCGCCCCCTCCGGTGACCGCCGGACCCAGACGAGCCCCTTCGCGCCGAGGGCGATCGCTTCGTCCACCAGGTTGTCGATCTGCGCCCGCGCCTGCCGCCCGGCGTCCGGCACGACCAGTGCGCGCACGGACCCTCCGCCGGCCACCAGCTCGCGGAAGACCTTGAAGCGGCCGTCCCGGAAGACCGCCGACGCGTCCTGGATCGGCATCTCGAAACGGAGATCGGGCTTGTCGCTGCCGTAGCGGGCCATCGCGTCGTCGTACGTGAGCCGCGGAAACGGCGCCGGCACCTCCCGGCCCACGACGCGGAAGACGGCCTGCATGAGCCGTTCCACCGCGGCGAAGACGACCTCCTGGTCGACGAACGACATCTCGATGTCGATCTGCGTGAACTCCGGTTGCCGGTCGGCGCGCAGATCCTCGTCGCGGAAGCACTTGACAATCTGGAAGTAGCGGTCCGCGCCGGCGATCATCAGGATCTGCTTGAAGATCTGCGGCGACTGCGGCAGCGCGTAGAACGAGCCGGGGTGCAGTCGGCTCGGCACGAGGTAATCGCGCGCGCCCTCGGGCGTCGACTTGGTCAGGAGCGGCGTCTCGATTTCCCAGAATCCGTCCGCGTCGAGGCTGTTGCGGACCGCCATCGTGATCCGGTGCCGCAGACCGAGGTTCTCGCGCATCCGCGACCGGCGCAGGTCGAGGTAGCGGTAGCGCAGCCGGACCTCCTCGGAAACGGGGGTTTCCTCGTCGATCTGGAACGGGGGCGTGCGCGCCTCGCTGAGCACCTCTATCCGGCGCGCCTCGACCTCGACCTCGCCGGTGGCGAGCTTCGGGTTCAGCGTCTCCGCCGAGCGGCGCTCCACCGGGCCGGCAACGGCCAGCACGAACTCCGCCCGCACCCGCTTGGCGGCCGCGAGCACCTCGCTCCCGTCCCGCGCGACGACCTGCGTGATCCCGTACCGGTCGCGGACGTCGAGGAAGGTGACGCCGCCCAGATCGCGGACCTTGTGGACCCAGCCCATGAGAACGACGGCCGCGCCGACGTCGTCCGGTCGGAGCTCGCCGCAGGTATGGGTGCGGGTGCGCAGGGGCGCGCCCGTCTCGCCGTGTGCTTCGTCAGTCACCGTCGTTCCGTCCAATCCGCCGGCGGCACGCCGCCGGCCGATGCGCGCCGGCATCCGGAGCGCTCGTCACACCGTGGGTTTGGGCCCCCCCAGCCCGCGCTCCCGGGCCGGCCGCTCCGCATCCTCGGGCCCGCCCCCGGGCCTGTCGTCGGGGACGGCCTTCAACCGGCGCTCCCGGGCCGCGCGCTCCGCGGGTCCAGGCACGGCGTCGGCCGTCAGCGTACGCACTACGTCGTCCCGCCCTACCAGCGTCTCCCCGCCGGACGTCATGTCCTTGACGGTCACGTTGCCCTGCGCGAGCTCATCCTCCCCGAGGATGAGGACGTGTCGGGCGCAGGTGCGGTTGGCCCGCCGCAACTGTGCCTTCATCGAACGGTCGCCGTAGTCGATCAGCACCGTCAGCGCCGCCCGCCGGAGGTCGCGCGCGAGCCGATGGGCCGGCTGCCGCGCCGCTTCGCCGAGGGCGACGATGAAGGCGTCCGGCGCACGGGGACCGGGGCCGTCGGGCATCGCCAGCACGAGCCGCTCCATCCCCGCAGCGAATCCGATTCCGGCCCGATCCGGACCGCCGAGCTGACGAACGAGACCGTCGTAGCGCCCGCCGCCGAGCAGCGCGTTCTGCGCGCCGAGGCGGCCGCCGCGGATCTCGAAGGTGGTGCGCGTGTAGTAATCGAGTCCGCGCACCAGGCGGTGGGACACGCGGAAGTCGACGTCCAGCGCCTTCAACAGGCCGGTCGTGGCCTCGAAGTGCGACCGGCACGCGTCGCAGAGGTAGTCGGTCGCGTGCGGCAACGTGTCGACGATCGGCTGGCAGGACGGCACCTTGCAGTCAAAGATGCGGAGGGGATTCAAGGCGGCGCGGCGCCGGCAGTCGCCGCAGAGGTCCGCCGCGCGATCCCCCAGGGCGGCCAGCAGCGCGCGACTGAACCCCGGACGGCATTCGGCGCAGCCGACCGAGTTGACGACGACTTCGGCATCGTCGATGCCGAGCGCGTCGACGAGCGCCGCCGCCATCTCGACGACCTCCGCGTCGAGCGTGGCGTCCGTCACCCCGAAGACCTCGACGTCGAGCTGGTGGAACTGCCGGTAGCGCCCCTTCTGCGGTCGCTCGTAGCGGAACATCGGACCGAGACTGAAGATCTTGACCGTCGGAAGCCGCTGCTCGAGCGCATGCTCGACGAAGGCGCGCACCATGCTCGGGGTCGCCTCCGGCCGCAGCGTCACCCGCTCGCCGCCCTTGTCCTCGAAGGCGTACATCTCCTTCTGGACGATGTCCGTCGTCTCGCCGGTCCCCTTGGCGAACAGCTCCTCCCGCTCGATGACCGGGGTCCGTATCTCCCGATAGCCGTAGCGCTCGCAGACGTCGCGCACCACCTGCTCTGCCCGCTGCCAGCGCTCGATCTCGCCGGGCAGGATGTCGTGCGTGCCGCGGATGGCCGGAATCATGAAATGGTCGCGAAATCGGGAAAGCGCTGCCGCGCGGCGGAGCGGGACGCCGCCTGTGATTATAGCCTCATGGCCGGGCCGCCCTGGCGCCGCCAGCCCGTCGCAGGCTCCGGGTCGGCCCCAGCCCCACCGTCCCAGGAGCTTGCGCCGCGGCACGCACTCCGTTGGCGTTCTGCGGCGCAGACGCTCAGCCCGCCGCCGTCGCCCAACCGGGGGACGCGGATGCGATAATGGGCGCAGTGACACCTGTGCGCGACGCGCTCGATCGGCCGCTCCGCAGCTTGCGGCTCTCGGTCACCGACCGGTGCAACCTGCGCTGCCAGTACTGCATGCCGGAGGAGGAATACGTCTGGCTGCCGCGCCGCGACATCCTGACCTTCGAGGAGATCGGCGCCCTCGTCGACGCGTTCACCGACGCCGGCGTGGACCGGGTGCGCCTCACGGGCGGCGAGCCGCTGCTGCGCACCAACCTGCCCGACCTGATCCGCCTGCTGGCGGGCAGGACGGCCCTCCGGGACCTCGCCCTCACCACGAACGGCATGCTGCTCGCCGACCAGGCGGCGACGTTGCGGGAGGCCGGGCTGCACCGCCTGACCGTCAGCCTGGACACGTTGCGGGCCGACCGCTTCCGCGAGCTGACCCGCTTCGACGGGTTGCGCGCGGTCCGGGCGGGCATCGCGGCGGCGACGGCGGCGGGTTTCGCCAACGTGAAGCTCGACACGGTCGTCATCCGCGGCGTGAACGACGACGAGCTGATCGATCTCCTCGCCTATGCCGGGTCCGTGGACGCGGAGGTTCGCTTCATCGAGTACATGGACGTCGGCGGCGCCACCCGCTGGTCGGCACGGGACGTCGTGAGCCGCGCCGAGATGCTGCGCGTCATCGCCGAAGCCCGCGGGCCGGTCGAGAGCCTCGACGAGCGCACCTCCGCCCCGGCCGATCGCTTCCGGCTGCCGGGGGGCCAGACCTTCGGCATCATCTCCTCGACCACCGAGCCGTTCTGTCGCGCGTGCGACCGGAGCCGCCTTACCGCGGACGGCCTGTGGTACCGCTGCCTCTACGCCCGGGCGGGCACCGATCTTCGGCAACCCCTGCGGGCCGGCGCGTCCCGGGCGGATCTCGGCTCGCTCATCGGCAGCATCTGGTCCGAGCGCCGGGATCGGGGGGCGGAGCTGCGCCTCGCGGCGGGTGACCGCCAGCCCCTCATTCCCATCGAGACGCTGCAGCGGGAGCCGCACCTCGAAATGCACACGCGGGGCGGCTAGCACACCGACAGGGGCCGGGTCTGGCGGCGCCGGCGGCTCCGGCGTCGACCGGTCGAGGCTCGGGGCCCCGGCGCTACACGAACCGCACCAGGCGCACGTCGAGGATCCGGTCCGCTCCGCCGGGACCGCGCCACTGGACGAGGATCGGGCTCTGGTACGTGCCCCAGCCGATCTCGCCGCTGCCTTCGCCCCGGCGATCCAGGACGGGGAGGCTGATCCCGCGCTTCATGCGCAGGAAGTGCGACACCGGCACGGCCAGGGCGCGGTTGACGAGCCGCTCGACCAGGGAGCGGCGCACGCCGACGCGGTCCATGAGCTCGTTGAAGAGCTGCACGGCGTCGTACTGCGCGTAGTTGAGGGTCTTGGCCGGAATGGCGAGCGGCTCCTGCAGCGCCCCCTTGCCCAGCCGCGCCATGAACCGCAGCGGGTTCCGCAGCACCTCGCGCAGGTCGTGCGTCATCAGCAGCGTCTCGTACTCGTTCACCGTGAGGCCCGCGTGGCGCTCTCCGTGCGGCAGCGAGACGTCCAGGCGGCCGAACGAGACGCCGTGCTCGCGCACCAGGCGCTGGAGCCGGGCGATGAACCCGAGCCGCGGGTCGCGCAGGTTCTGGGCGTCGATCGGATGCGGGGACGCGGCGATCGACACCTGAAGCTGCCGGACCTCCTGCTCCCCCCGATAGGCGATGACGGTCGTGCGCCGCGTGCGCGTGCCCCCCGCGTGCACGCCGTCGAGCTCGACGAACCAGACCGGGTCGTCGCCGCGCTGCTCGTAGGAGGCGCAGTTCCGCAGCCCGCCGCCCATGAACGTCAGGTGGGAGTCGGCGTTGCGCGGCTCCGTGGCCCGCTGCTGGTCGGAGAGCTCGGTCCGCAGGTGCAGCTCGTCGTGGACGTAACCCGCGTCGGGCGGGAAGAGCTTCTGGAAGATCTGCAGGTAGTCCTGGATGTTCTCGCCGTCGTGCTCGAGGACCTCCGCGATGCGCCGGTCCAGGTACCCGGCCGTCGTGTGGTCCGAGATGTAGAAGGCTCTCGGGTACCGCGTGAAGTCGGGGCCGAACTCGTCGCGCAAGCGGCCCCGCACGTCGAAGAGGTCGATGCGCGACGCCGGCTGGATGCGCAGGGTGGCGTGGAACGGACCGTCCGAATCGGTGTGCCGATTCACCAGGATCATGGGGCGGCGATTCTCGGGAACCGTGCGGCCAGCCGCGACACAAGTGTAGGACACGCGGCCGGTTGCGTCGACTCGGGCCGCCTCGTCCGGACCGGCCGCGACCGCCGGGCGCGGTTCTCACCGGTTCGTTGTGCGCGCGGTCTACCCGGCCTCGGCCCCTCCGTTCCGACGCCGCACGAACGCCAGCCCGGACCAGTCGGCGTCGACCGCGCAGACCTTGAAATCCACGAGACCCGCCCCGATGCCGACCCGGCGCACATCGCGCTCCGAGTGGTCGGCCGCCAGCGGCGACGCCTTCTTCGGCCAGACGATCCAGAGCCGCCCCGGCTCCGCGGCCCGGGCCATCCGCGCCGCGTCCCGCTCGAGCTCCCGCCGCGACCGGGTGAACCAGAGGGTGATGTCGCGGGCGCCGCGGTTGGTCGTCCTCAGCACCACGTCCGGCGGCAGCGGCTGCAGCAGCTCGGCGAAGCCTTCCGGCGGCCGCACCAGCACCACGCGCGAGCCGGCCTTGATGCCGAGCTTCCGCGGCAGCGGGGTGCCGGAGTAGCCGGCGACGGGCGGCACGGCGGACGGGGCGCCGCTCGGAGGCATGGAGAGCGCGCTCGCGACGGCGGTCACGACGTCCTCGGGCGCGGCCTGCATCGTCTCGAGCGGCAGGGCCTTCAGGCGCGCGAAGACGGCCCGGTCGCTGGCGACGAGCACGATCGGGATGCGCCGGGTCGCCACGCGCTGGCGCAGCGCAAGGGCGATGTCCCGGCCCCGTGCCGGCGCCCGGTCCAGGTCGATCACGACGGCGCGCGGCGGCTCTCGCCCGAGCCGCTTCAGATCCTCCGGCCCGGCCACCCGCTCCCGATCGACCCTGTAACCGGCTTCCGAGAGGCGGGGGATCCACGTGCCGGCCGCCTCCGGCGACGCGCCGATGATCCGGATTGTGCCGTGCGCCACGCCATCCATCACGCCCTGCTCGCCGCAACGGCGACCCGCGCTCCGCCCGCGAACCCTCCGGCGCCCCGGAGTGCGCGCGGGACGCCGTGGTCACCGTTCCGCGCGAGGAGCGCCCGGACCGCGTGCGCAAACCCGCCGCCCGGCCGGGCCGGTGCACGGAGCGGTCGCGAGACTGGTAGTCTAGTCCGCCGCCAATGAAGAACTCCGCTCGCCATTCCCTCGACGCCCTCCTGCGCCCGGCCTCGGTCGCCGTGATCGGGGCGTCGAACGATCCCACGCGCATCGGCGGCCGCCCGGTCCGCTACCTGCGTGCCGGCGGGTACGGCGGCCGGATCTATCCCGTCAATCCGCGGCACCCCCGGGTGCAGGGGTTGCCCGCCTTTGCCGGCATCGCCGAGGTGCCGGAAGCGCCCGACCTGGCGATCGTCGCCGTGCCGGCGCCGAGCGTCCTGGCAACGGTGGAGGCCTGCGCGGCGCGAGGCGTGCGGGCCGCCGTGGTCTTCAGCGCCGGCTTCGCGGAAATGGGCGCCGAGGGTCGCCGGGCGCAGGACCGCCTCGGCGAGGTCGCGTCCTCGACCGGCATGCGAATCGTGGGTCCCAACTGCCTCGGCGTCTACAACTCCGAGCTCGGGGCCTACGCCACCTTCAGCACCACGCTCGAGGACGGCTACCCGACGCCGGGCGGCGTCGCCCTGGTCAGTCAGAGCGGCGCCTACGGCAGCCACCTGTCGCTCCTGGCGCGCAAGCGCAACATCGACATCCGCTACTGGGTGACGACCGGCAACGAGGCGGACGTCACGGTGCCGGAGGTGCTCGGCTGGATGGCGGAGCAGGACGACGTCTCCGTGATCATGGCCCACGCCGAGGGGATCACGGATCCGGACGCCCTCCTGCGCGCCCTCCGGGTGGCGCGCGCACGCGGCAAGCCGGTGGTCTTCCAGAAGGTCGGCGTGACCGAGGTCGGCGCTCGGGCGGCGCAGTCCCACACGGCGTCGCTCGCCGGCGCCGACCCGGTCTACGAGGCGGCGTTCCGCCAGTTCGGAGCCTACCGCGCGCGGGACACGGACGAGGTGCTCGACATCGCCTATGCGGCCCGCTTCGGACTGTTTCCCGCGACCCCGCGCGTCGCCCTCGTCTCCATCTCCGGTGGCGTCGGCGTACAGATGGCGGACGCCGCGGTCGGCTTCGGGCTCGACGTCGCGCCGCTGAGCGACGCGGCCCAGGCGCGCCTGAAGTCCGCCCTGCCGTATGCATCCCCGCGCAATCCGGTCGACATCACGGCCCAGGCCTTCAACCAGGTGGACCTCATCGGCGACAACCTCGGCATCGTCATCGAGGAGAGGCAGCACGATGCGGTGGTCGCCTTCTTCACCTACGTGGCGGCGGCCGACGGCATGGTCGAGCCCGTGCGCCGGGCGATCGAAGCCGCCCACGCGCGCCGCCCGGAATGCCCGCTCGTGCTCTCGATCGTGGCTCCGCCCGACGTCGTCCGCCAGTACGAGGCGGTCGGCTGCCCCGTGTTCGAGGACCCCACCCGCGCCGTCCGCGCGGTCGCCGCGCTCCATCGCTTCGGCCGCAGCTTCGCCGAGCACGCCAGGCGCCCGACCGTGGGACCGGGCGACGAACCGCTTGGCCGGCCGGCCGACGGACCGGTCGGAGGCGCGAACGATCCGCCCTCCGGGCCCGCGCCCCGAGCAGTTGGCGCCCCGCTCCCGGCTGCGCCCGCCGGGTTGCCCGACGGCCCCGTTTCGGAACGGGAAGCGAAACGCCTGCTGTCGGCGGCGGGGATACCGGTGGTCGAGGAGGATCTCGCCCGGACCGCCGACGACGCCGCGCGCATCGCCGCCGCCTTCGGGAAGCCGGTGGCGGTCAAGCTGTGCGCGCCGGGCGTCCTGCACAAGACCGAGATCGGCGCGGTCGTGCTGAACGTGGCGACCGAGGACGGGGTCCGCGACGCCTATGAGACCGTCACCTCACGCGCACGCGCCGCCGACCCCGCCGCCCCGATCGAGGGCGCGTTGATAGCTCCGATGGTCTCCGGCGGCATCGAGACCATCCTCGGCGTGCGGAACGACCCGACGTTCGGGCCTGTCGTCATGTTCGGGCTCGGCGGAACGCTGGTCGAGGTGATCGACGACGTCAGCTTCCGCGTCGCGCCGTTCGACGAGGCCGAGGCCCGCCGCATGATCGCCGAAACGCGGGCCGGCAAGGTCCTGCGCGGGGTTCGGGGGCGAGGGCCGTACGACGTGCCTGCCGTGGCGTCAGCCCTGGCGCGCCTGTCGGCCTTCGCGGCCGCGCACGGCGACCGGATCGAAAGCGCCGAGATCAACCCGTTCGTCGTGCTTCAGGAGGGGCAGGGCGCCATCGCCCTCGACGCCGTGATCTTACGGCGTTCGTTCGACTCATGATGGAGCGTTCGGCGCGCCCTCTGTACGGTCTTCCCATTCCGGTGGATCCGGGGACGCAACAACCCGTCCCTGACGAACCTGCAACACCGAACCATCCGGGAACCTGTAGCCCAGCGCGATCGGCACGCCCCCAAGTCGCGTAGCTATAGTTCGAGCATCGTCATCATGCGGTCGTGAACCTCGGACGTCTTCCCCGTGGTTCATCTCAATCCACGCCCGCCGTTGCCCTGACGGCCGACGACGCCTGTCTCCCAAACGTCGCTCCAGATCTTCAAGAACACGCGACGACCGTTCAACCCAGTACGCGATGTCTGCCGCCTCCACAGTTTCCGAATGAACCAGCCGATTCCGTGCTATGCGAAGCTCGGTGAGCATCGCAACGTCGGCTGGCCTCAGCAAGTCAGCAGCGAACGCTTCCTCCCACTTGAATGTCGACGAGAACCCGTGCCGCTCCAAAGCCGCGCTGATGAGCCTCTCGATCCTGTTCCATGAGTGAATCAGTGCCTCCAGTGACTGCCGCACAGGCGCTGCCGGCGCCGTCACCGTCACCGTCACCCCAAACAGGTTCTCAATGAGAACTTCAGCAATGCCCCGATACGCGTGTAGGTACTCATCGTCCACGCTGAGGCCGGTGCCGTCGTGATACAACTGATTTCGGATCCGGTGGTAGTGTTCCACGTCCGCGCTGTCGAGCCCCACCAACCTGCCGGGAGCATGCTTTGCGACTAGGTCCAGAAGCTTCGGGAAACTCCCGCCGGCGCCGTCACGTTCAGACCTAGGCACGCTGATTCCAGACTTCGCCTTGGGTAGCGCCAAGAAGCTCCGTATGCTCACTTCTACGCAGTTGTCGATGCTGATGAAGGCCATCCGCTTGTCGAAGGCGGTCTTGCCCTCCATATGGGAGTAGGCGTGCTGCAAGAGCTCAAGCGCTCCCGAAGCCCACGTTTTCTTCATGCGTACGGACCGCCCGGATTCGGGATTCGCGGAGTCCGCGTCTCGGATAGGCCTACCGACCGTACGCCAGACAGGGCCCCGCGAGGCTCGCGCAGAGTCGCCCGGCCGTACCATGACCCGCAAGCGAGTGTCGGGTCGACGACGAGCAAGCACCCCCAACGACACCCACTCGTCGTGCCTTGCGCGAAGGAGTGTCGCGCGAACGACCTGTCCCCAACGCTACTGGACGCTGGCCCCAGGGGAGCGACTAGCCCTCGACGGAGCGGGCGAGTCCTCGAACCGGCTCGCGTCACCTCAACTAGCTGACGCCGGCCAGGTCCTTCTGCTTCGAGCCCTTGAGCCCCTGGATCTGGACGACGGGAGGCGCCTGCTCCTTGAGGACGTGCTGGCGGTAGAGCGCCGCCATCTGCTGGTCGTAGGCGGCGTCCTGGGCCGACTTGCCGTTGCCGTTGGTCCCATTGGCGCCGTTGGTCCCGTTGGTCCCGTTGGTCCCGTTGGTGTGCGCCCCGTTGCCGTTGGCGGCCCTGGCCGCGGCCCGGGCGGCCAGCTTCTCCTGGCGCGCGTTCTTGGCGACGCCCTGCTCGTCGAGGTCGGTCTGGATGCCGGCCGCGACCGCCTCGGGGTCGAGCACCAGGGAGTGCTCCTTCGAGTCGAGGTCGACCTCCTTGCCGCCCGCGAAGATCTCGTGCCGGCCGCGCTCCTCGTACCACTTCGTGAGCGTCGCCGTCATGTGCATCTTCTCGATGATGTTGCGCCAGCCGATCCCGGTGTTGTAGGCGCAGAAGGAGATCTCGCCCTCCTGCGTCGCGTACGGGATGATGCAGCGCTCGGTGCGGCGGAAGTCGTAGTTGAAGAGGTCCTGGAACCACATGCCGGCCACGAAGAGGAAGTTCCAGCGGTCGGCGCGGCGCTTCGCGATGTCGTCCTGCGTCCGGTCGCCCGAGACGCTCCCGTAGTCCTTGCCGGTCGCGCCGAACGTCTTGTCGAACTTCTTGAGCAGGTCGGTCAGCTTGAAGTGCGTGGGCGAGCGGAACGGGTCGTAGTTCCGCATCAGCGCCAGCGCCATCCCCAGGACGGAGCGGAACCGGCCGCCGGCCGCGTCGTTGACCTTGGCGATGTCCTTGGCGAGCTGCTCGCCGCGGACGAACGCGGTGAACGGCACCGCCTCCTTCGTCTCCTTGTCGATCATGACCGCCATGCCGACGCCGCAGTTCGGATGGCAGCCGCAGTTGAGCTGTCCCCAGCTCTCCTGCGGGCCGTGCACCAGGTCCGCCCAGTCGGTGAACGTGCCCATGAACGAGATGGGGAACCAGTCGCGCGCCGGCTCGCCGATGCCCGTCTGGTTCTTCACGTCGTGGGCGAGGTGCGACAGCGTGTAGCGCTGCGCCTTGCGGCGGTCGTCGGTGATCTCCTCGTCGCGGCCGGTGAACGAGACCGGCTGGAACGACAGGAAGCTGATGGTCTTCGGGTTGTCGAGCGCGAACTGCACGACGCGTCCGACCTGCTCGTTGTTGATGCCGTTGATGATCGTGATGACGGGCACGATGTCGACGCCCGCCTTGTGCAGGTTCTCGATGGCCCGCAGCTTGACGTCGAACAGGTTGCCAACCAGCCGGTGCGAGTTGGCGGCGTTCCCGATGCCGTCGAACTGCAGGTAGGCGTAGCGCAGGCCGGCGTCCGCGGCGGCGCGGGCGAAGTCGAAGCTCTTCGCGAACTCGATGCCGTTGGTCGCCGCCTGCACGCTGTTGTAGCCGACTTCGCGGGCGTAGCGCACGGCGTCGAGGAAGTACGGCGAGATGGTCGGCTCGCCGCCCGAGAACTGCACCGACATCTGCCGCTTCGGCTTGATCGAGATGGCGTTGTCGAGCAGCGTCTTGATGTCGTCCCAGCCGAGCTCGTGCACGAACCCGACCTGGTTCGCATCCATGAAGCACGGGTCGC